>JAJZRT010000415.1 GCA_021802595.1 Pseudomonadota bacterium | reverse complement strand
CACCTCGATGAAGGTCGGATTGTTGAGGATGCTGTCGGCCAGCTTGCGGATTTCCTCCGGGAACGTGGCGGAGAACATCATGTTCACCCGCTGCGCCGGCAGCAGCGCGACGATGCGCTTGAGGTCGGGCATGAATCCCATGTCGAGCATGCGGTCGGCTTCATCGAGCACCAGCGTGTTGACCTGGGAGAGCGACAGCGTCTTGTTCTGTACGTGGTCGAGCAGGCGGCCGGGGGTCGCCACCAGGATTTCGATGCCGGTTTTCAGGATCGGAATCTGCGTGTTGATGTTGACCCCGCCATACACCACCAGCGAGCGCAGCGGCACATGCTTGGTGTAGGCCTGGATCGCCTCCTCGACCTGGATCGCCAGCTCACGCGTGGGGGTGAGGATCAGCGCACGGATCGGATGCTTGGCGGGCGAGGTGCCGGTGTTGGCGAACGGCAGCAGGCGCTGGATCAGAGGCAGCGCGAAGGCCGCGGTCTTGCCGGTGCCGGTCTGCGCGGCGCCCAGAATGTCTCCGCCCTGCAGCGCGAGGGGAATCACCTGCGCCTGGATCGGCGTCGGCGTGACGTAACCCATCTCGTCGAGGGCACGCAGGATGTCGGGCGCCAGCCCGAGTTCAGCAAAAGTCGTCAAAGTCTGTCCAGTTAAATCGCTGGTTCAATAAACGTCCTGGCCGGTCAGATCCGGATCCAGTCAAATCCTGTCGTTTGGCAGGCCACGCGCACCGCTTCGTCCTCACACGCCAGCACCTCGGCCAGCGCACGTTGCGCCAGGGCAGACGTGTTGTTGGTTCTGGATACGTGCGCGGCCATCACGCATTGCAATTTTTCATGTTTCAGCTTGCCCAGCAAGGCCGCGGACTGGCCGTTTTCCAAGTGGCCGAAACGCCCGCCCACGCGACGCTTGAGGCTCGCCGGGTAAGGCCCGTTTTCCAGCATCGTCGCGTCGTGGTTACACTCCAGCACCAGCGCGTCGACGCCGGTCAGCATGGCCTCGATGTGCGGCGTACTGCATCCCACGTCGGTCAACACCCCAAGCGTGCGGTTGCCGTCGCCAAATACATACTGCACCGGCTCGCGTGCGTCGTGCGGCACGGGAAACGGCTGGATTTCCAACCCGTCGACTGCAAAGGCCGCATGGCTGTCGATCACCCGCACCACCACACCGTCGAGATCCTGTGCCATCGCCAGCGTGCCGGCGGTCAGCCACACCGGCAGCCTGTGCTTGCGCGCCAGCCTCCCCACCCCGCCGATATGGTCGCTGTGCTCGTGCGTCACGACGATGCCGGCGAGATCGCCAGGCCGCAGGCCCAATCGGGCCAGCCGCGTCACGCTGTCGGCCAGCCCGAAACCACAGTCCATCAGCACCCGGGTGGAGCCGGCCTCGACCACCAGGCCGTTGCCTTCGCTGCCGCTGCCCAGGCTTGCAAACCTCATCAAGCGCCCTCGCCCGTCACGGCAATTACTTCAATTCCTTGTGCAGCAGATTGAGGATGCGGTTGCGCGTCTTCTCGTCGGCCGCCTTGCCGTCGGGGCCGGTGACGCTGACCCGGCTCTTCTCACCCGCCTCGCTCACCACGATCTGCAGCTGCGGCGAGGCCTGCGCCTTCTTGCTGCGCCAGAAGGCGAGCTTGGCGAACATGCCGTCGTCGCGCTTGCTGGCGTTGTCGATCTCGGGGTCGATGTAGCGCACATAGTAGATGCCCTTGGAGCGGTCGCGGTCTTCCACCGCAAAGCCGACGCGGTCGAGCGCGAGGCCGACACGGCGCCAGGCGCGGTCGAAGCCTTCGTCCATTTCCAGCATCGGGATGCCGGCGTCCTGGACGATGTGCGCCTGTTCCGGCTGTTGCTGCTGGACCAGCAGCGCAGCGGCGCGACTCTTTTCCACCCCGAAGCGCAGCATCAGGCGGCGCAGCATTTCCGCCTCGAGTTCGGGATCGGGCTGGCGCGGCTCCCATTTGGTCTGGTCCTTGCCCTCGGTCGTATAGACCTCCTTCATGCCGCGGTGGCTGATGTAGATCTCGGTGCCGTCCTTGCCCGTTTCGATCCGCGTGCGGAACTTGTCGCGCTCGGCGGTGGAGTAGAGACCGTCGATCACCTTGCCGAGCGTACGGCGGATGACGTCCTGCGGAATCTTCGCCCGGTTTTCCGCCCAGTCGGTTTCCATGATGCCGGTCGCGGGCGACTCCATGTTGATGATGAAGCCGTTCTCCTGCCAGAAGTCCTTGAGCACCGGCCACACCTGCTGCGGGGTCGCCTGTACCACCAGCCAGCGCTCGCTGCCGGCACGCTCGATCCGGACCTTCTCCTCGGTGGGCAGCAGGGTGGTCGATGCGGCTGGCGTCGCCTTGCGTTCCTGGCTGTAGGTCGACAGGGTGGCAGTGCCGCTGCCCTGGGTGTCGGGGACCGCGTAGCGGTTGTCCGTCTCCGGTGTCACCAGATCGGGCGGCACTTCCAGCGTCGGCGCCTTCTGGGCCGATTTGTAGTCGATCTTCTTGGTTTCCACGATGCCACAACCCGACAGGGCCACGGCAACCATCAAAAACAGGGGCAATAAACGCATAAGGTGTCCTAAAGAAAGGCTTGCATCAAAGCGGCACGGCGTATCGCACGTGCTAGATCAGTTTGGCGTGGCGCAATGCATCACGCACCGTGTCATGCAATCCGGCAGACAATTGGGTCAGGGGCAGGCGCAGGCCGGACGGGATCAGGCCCAGTTCTGCGCACGCCCACTTGACCGGGATCGGATTGGCCTCGACGAACAGCTTGCTGTGCAGTGGCAGCAGCATATTGTGGATCTCTCGCGCGCGCGCCAGGTTCCCGGCAAACGCCGCCACGCACATGTCGTGCATCAGCTTCGGCGCCACGTTGGCGGTGACCGAAATCACGCCGTGCCCGCCCAGCAGCAGGAAAGGCAGGCCCGAGGCGTCGTCGCCGCTGTAGAGCGAGAAATGCTTCGGCGCACGGCGCAGCAGGTCGGACGCGCGTTCCATGTTGCCGGTGGCGTCCTTGATGCCGACGATGCCGGGCACCTCCGCCAGACGCAGCGTGGTGTCGTTCGACAGATCGGCGACCGTGCGCCCCGGTACGTTGTAGAGGATCAGCGGCAGATCGACCGACTCGGCGATCTTTTTGTAGTGCTGGTAGAGGCCTTCCTGCGTCGGCCGGTTGTAGTACGGCACGACCGACAGGCCGGCCTGCGCGCCCGCCTCCTTGGCGCATTCGGTGAGCTCGATCGCTTCGGCGGTGGAATTCGCTCCCGTCCCCGCGATCACCGGCACGCGCCCGGCGACCTGCTCGACCGTGGTGCGGATCAGCAGGCAGTGCTCGTCGTAGCTGACCGTGGGCGACTCGCCGGTGGTGCCGACGATGCAGATGCCGTCCGTTCCCTCGGCGAGGTGCCAGTCGATCAGGCGACGCAGCGCGTCGAGATCGAGCGTGCCGTCTTCCGACATGGGGGTGACAATCGCAACCAGACTGCCTCGGGCCGTGTTCATTTCTGCCATCTTGTTTCCGCCGCTTTTGTTTCAGTACCACGCCGTTGTTGTGGCGGGTTTTCGATAAATCGAAGCATTCTAATCCATCTGGCTGAGACTGGCTTTATCTCGGCACGAGCCGGGCCAGCCAGCCCGACAGTTGCTCGATGCCCAGGCCAACGCCCTGCGCAAGCAGTGGTACCGCCGCGATCCACACGGCCACCAGCCCCAGCGCCGCCACGCCCAGGCCGATCGAGAACATGTCCATGCCCGGCGTGGTGCGCGCCACGATGCCGAACGCCAGCTGGACCAGCAGCGCCAGGGCCAGCAGGGGCAGTGCCAGCTGCAGGCCAGTCGCGAACAGCCAGCCACCGGCGTCGGCCAGCTGGCGCAGGTCCGTTGCGGCGGGCAGGACGGCGAGCGGCATGGCCGCGAAGCTGTCGCGCAGCGCGTGCACGACCAGCAGGTGACCGCTCGCCGCCAGAAAGGCCATCGCCGCCAGCCATCCGGCCAGGGCGCGCCAGGCCGCATCCGCCGGGGCGGCCTGCTCGGCAGTCAGGGCCAGCAGGCCGCCGGTCGCGGCATGACCGGTCCACACCAGCGCTGCGCTCACCGCCGCGAACACCAGCCACACGCACAGCGCCAGCATCGCGCCCCACGCAGCTTCCATGCCCAATGCCAGCATGCCCTGCACGGTGAAGGGGCTGACCGCGCCGGCCGCCAGCCCCGGCGTCAGTACAGCCGCCAGCACCGCCGCCAGGAACAGCCGCAACCCCAGCGGCAGACGCCCTACCAGCGGATCGAACACGGCCCAGCCGGCAAGGCGCGCGAAGGCGAGCAGCCAGACCGACAGACCCGCTTCGCTCAGGGGCATGAATCACTCACTCGATGAGACCGGGAAAATCGCTCAACATCGTTCGCGCGAACTCGACCAGCTGTCCGCCCATCCAGTTGCCCAGCAGCGCCAGCACGAGCAGCACGACGATGAGCTTGGGCACGAAGGACAAGGTGGGTTCGAGAATCTGCGTGGCCGCCTGGAACAGGCTGATGGCGAACGCTGTCAGCAAGGCCGCCAG
>JAJZRT010000414.1 GCA_021802595.1 Pseudomonadota bacterium | reverse complement strand
CCCTTTCGGTGATCTGTTTGACCGCCTCAATCTTGAATTCTTCCGTGTACCGCTTGTTCGTCATAACACCTCCGTTTAGCCAAATTTATAGGCTCAAAGGTGTCTAGTAAACTGGGGGCGATTCATTCAAACGTTTGAGAAGTGCCTCGCCGAAAATGCGGCGCGTTTTGATGACCGCCTTTCTCCAGCTTCCGAAATTGCGCAGGCAGCGGCAGCAGAGTGCCAATTCAAATGGTTCTCCGTACTAAAGTCTTCAAGCACTCCGCCCTCCGAATGGAACGCGAGAATGGATGAGTACCCCTCCAAGGCCGTGCGAGATGCTGCGTTAAGAGCTGTCCTGCTAAATCGTCGCACCGTAGCGTCGGAGAGCCGCCCGAAAAACGTTGGTAAGTAACCCCTATGCCCAACCCATCATTCCAGCGGACCGTCAAAAAGCTGCGCTTTTTGCCGTCCGCTGAATTCAAACTACAAGGGCTTCCCAAACCTGCAAATGCCAATCTGAATTTTTATCGCATCGTTTTTTCCTGATCTGATTTGTCATCCACTGCGGCAGTCATGTGAGAAGGTGAAGGACTGCGGTACTACAACCGGTCATGTTGGGTTCCCTGCTTTCGCATTCGACCCGGACCCTGATGAAAGACGCGCGCCGGGGCCTCAATCGTTAGTCGGGAATGACTCCTTCCCCTCGAGTTAATCAGGCGCTCCCGGCGCGGGTCCAACCCGCTTCACATCAACGCGTGCAGTGCATCGGTGATTCCTGGCCGCCTCGGGCGGCACATGCTGTCCTTTCCGTTAACGGTTCATAAAGGGGCCGTTCAGGCGGCCGCGGCATGCAGTCTGAAATCTTCGCCATACTTCAGCACCGCCCAGGCCAGCCGCGCATTCTTCGCGGCGATCGCGACGACGGCTCGCCAGTAGCCGCGTCGTTCGACCAGGCTGCGTGCCCATCGGCTGAACCGGTCCTGCTTGGTACCGAGTCCGGCCAGGATGGCGCGGGCGCCCATGACAAGCAGGCTGCGCAGGTAATGGTCGCCGGCCTTGGTGATGCGCCCCAGCCGCGATTTGCCGCCGCTGCTGTATTGCCCGGGTACGAGGCCGATCCACGCGGCAACCTGGCGGCCGTTGGCGAATTCGTGGCCGCCGCCGAGGCTGGCGACGAGCGCACTGGCGGTGGTGGGTCCAATGCCGGGGAGTTGCATGAGACGCTTACTGCGCGCGTCTTCGCGCGCAGCCTGGGCGATAGTGCGGTCGTAGTCGGCGATCAGGACGTCAAGCCGGTCGGCGTGTGCGAGCAGGTCGCCAACGCAGCAATTGGCGTAGCCGGGCAGGTCTTCCAGGTGGGCGCCGATCTCGCGCCGCAGGCAGGCCACCTTCTGCGGCAGCACGATGCCGAATTCGCTGATCAGGCCGCGCAGGCGGTTGTAGAGCGCGGTACGCTCTTCGACGAAGCCCTGACGCGTGCGGTGAAGCGTGAGGATGATCTGCTGGTGTTCTTCTTTCACCGGCACGAAGCGCATGGCGGGCCGGGTGACGGCTTCGCAAATGGCGGCGGCGTCTGCCGCGTCGTTCTTGCCGCGCCGGCCAGACATGCGGTACGGGGTGACGAATTTGGGGGCGATCAGCTTTACCGTGTGCCCGTGCTGACAGAACTGTCGTGCCCAGTGGTGCGCGCCGGAGCAGGCTTCCATACCGATCAAACAGGGGGGAATTTGCGCGATAAGCGACAGCAGTTCCACTCGCGCTACCTTCGGCCTGACCAGCACGGGTTTGCCGTTATCATCTACCCCGTGTACTGCAAACACGTTCTTTGCGAGATCGATTCCTATCGTGATAATGCTCATGGACTTCCCCTTCCGTGGTCTTGATGAGGTTCGGAAAATCCATCATGGCACTTGTTGCCGGCCGCGGCTTCCGCCGCAACCTCGGGACGGGGAAGTCCCTTTCATTCGTTAGGCGTTAGGCCGATCATGTACTACCTCATTCACCTAGCTTTACCTGTAATTGTGGCATTGATCATGGCCGTTTCTGGTACCCAGATTGAGTTGAGCCTTTCGGGGTTTGCGCGCGCGACGGAAAAGCTCGTGGATCTCTACATGATCTTTGCGGCCCCTCACTGGATTTGGGCAGCCATATCTGGCTACTTTGAGGCATCAAAGGGCGCTACCGCCGGCGGCTTTATTGGCCTGCATCTTCTGCTGTTTTCGGTTTGGTTCCTTGTCGTGCAGTCCAACGAATCCCATGCGGCAAACGGCTGGTTCATCTATTTCTTGGGCGCCCCCATAGTCATCGCTATCGGTGCCGTTGCAGGGAGGTTTATTGCGTTATGGAAAACACGTCAATCGGCCTAGCCCGCCTATATGGACTCCCCCAATAGCAAGAAACCCGACCGATTTTGTGGCTGTTCGGGATTGCGTGCAATCGTATATCCGGCATTTTGTGTGTCATCGCTCGCCGCAGGGGGACGCATGGGAAAGAACCGACTGGAAGCCTTCAGCGACGGCGTCCTCGCCATCATCATCACCATCATGGTGCTGGAACTGAAGGTGCCCCATGGCGAGACGCTGGACGCCCTGCTGCGCTGGTGCCGGTCTTTCTCAGCTACGTGCTGAGCTTCGTCTACATCGGCATCTACTGGAACAACCATCATCACATGCTGCATGCCGCCAGCAAGGTCACGGGCCCCATGCTGTGGGCGAACCTGCATCTGCTGTTCTGGCTGTCGCTGTTTCCGTTTCCGTTTGCCACGGGCTGGATGGGCGAGAACCACTTCGCTCCCATGCCTACGGCACTGTATGGCCTGGTGCTGCTGATGGCGGCGATCGCCTACTGGCTGCTGGAGCAGGCGATCATCGCGTCCGAAGGACCGGCCTCGGTACTCAAGCGTGCCGTGGGGCGGGATTGGAAGGGCAGGCTGTCGCCCGTTCTCTATGGCGCCGCTATCGCCGTGACCTTCCTGGCCCCTTGGGTGGCGCAGGCGATCTATGTGTTCGTGGCGATCCTCTGGCTGGTTCCCGATCCCCGCATCGAGCGTGCGCTGCATCGTGAAAAAGTTTGAGGGAAGTGTAATAAAATACTTGCCTATCTTAATAGGCTGATAGTTGGCGATGTCCGATCAGTACGACGATTTGCAACAGAGTTACGGGCGCTGCCTGCGCGGCAAGCATTTCATCGAGCGTTTCTACGAGATATTTCTGGCCAGCCACCCGGATATTGCCCCGATGTTTGCCGAGACCGACTTCCAGAAGCAGCGCATGGCCTTGCGCCGGGGGATCAGTGCAGCGATCTCGCATGCCGCCGGCAGTTCGCTCACCAGGCGCACAATCGACCAGATGGCCGATGTCCACTCGCGCAGGGGGCATGCTCCGGTACCGCCCGAGCTCTATCGCTATTGGGTGGACAGCCTGGTCCAGGCAGTCAGTGAAATGGATCCCGAAGCGACGCCGCAGTTGATCGCGCGCTGGCGTCAGGGCATGGGGGTCGTGGTCGACACCTTCATCAAGCATCACTGAACGACGCTTTATCCCTTAACCTCGATTCCCTGAAAGTCATCCCGCACGCGCAGATAGTGCGGAAAACGCGGCACACCCTTTTTCGTCAGCTGCTGATAGCGATAGGTGATGCGCGTGCCGAGGGGCGGCGGCACGCGGCGCACTGAATCGGAGAGACCGCTGCCGAGGCGGAAGCGTCTTCCGTCCGGCATTTCCATCAGGAGCGCGCCGGTCATGCCCCGGTACTTCCCCTTGCCGGGGACGTGGCCGACGACGACCGCTTCGGCGTCCAGCCAGGGTTTCAGCTTCAGCAGCACGTCGCTGCGTCCGGTGAGATAGGGCGCGTTCGCGCGGTGCAGCATCAGGCCTTCGCCGTCCGCGCGCACCACGGCATCGAGCTGCTTCATCAGCGCGGCGCGGTCGGCCACGCGCGTCTGCGCGACGGCCTGCAGCCAGGGCACGGCGGCCTGCGCAACGATCGTCCGCATCTGCAGGACGCGCGCGCTGAAATCGCCCGCCGCGTCGGGCAATTCAAAAACCAGGTAGCGTACCTGCCGCCATTCGGCATCCACGGGTTCGAGTTTACGCACCGTGCCCGACAGCGCATCGAAGCGGCCGCGCCCGATCCAGAGTTCGCCGTCCAGCGGCACGTCCGGGAAGTCTGCGGTGAACCACGCCGGCGCGGGAACGCGACCCCCGCCGCGAAAGCGCAGGGCGTGGCCGTCCCACTGGGCACGCACGCCGTCGAATTTCTCGCTGACCCAGTATTGCGTGACGTCGACATCGGCGGCGTAGACCTCGGCCAGCAGCATGGCGGGCGCGGCCGGCGGTGCATCGCTCCATGCCGGATGCGGCAGCCAGGCGGCCCACGCCAGCGTCAGTGCAAGCAGCGCGTGCTTCAGTCCAGCCATTTCTGCATGAACTGCGCGTGGCCCATGGCGGGGTCGAGCCGGTAGGCGGCGAATCCCAGCCGCTGGTACAGGTTTCGTGCGGACGCATTGCCGTCCAGCACTTCGAGCGTGAGCTTGCAGGCGCCGCGTTCGCGGGCGATGGCCTCGACCTCGGCGAACAG
>JAJZRT010000413.1 GCA_021802595.1 Pseudomonadota bacterium | reverse complement strand
TTGCCCTTCTTGTGGAAATAGATCGGCGACGCATGCAGCTTCTGCAGCAGCGCGACCGACTCCGCCGGGCGCGGGGTGTGGCCGTAATAGTCCTGCGCCAGCTGCTCGAAGCCGAACTCGTCGGTGCCCGCCGCCTCCCACAGGAAGTCGGCGTCAAGTTCTTCGCTCAGCGTTTCGGCCTCGGCCATCACCTCGGCGGGCGCCGGCGCGGCGAAGCGCAGCAGGATGTTGGCCGTCTTGATCTTGCTGCGCTTGCCGGAAGCGGTTTCCACCTGTGCCGTGGCCTCGGTTTCGGACAGGATGGAACCGGCCTTGAAATGGCCGTCCTCTTCAAAGATCAGGTGCATGAAAAATCAGAAATCCAGAATGGTTTGGAAGTGGCGCTCGAACCCGGCAAAGCCGTGGTCGCCGCCGTCTTCGATGATCTGCGTGGCGCCCGCGTAGTAGGCGACGGCGTCACGGTAGTCGAGCACCTCGTCGCCGGTCTGCGCCAGCAGCAGATAGCGCCCGGGTTGCGAGATGGCAGGCACGTCGAGCGCCGCGAGTTCGGCCAGATGCGCCGCGGTAAGTTCCCATTTCTCGCCGCTGTGCCAGTTGGTCTGCGGACCGAGCGCGCCGCGCATCAATTGGTGGGCATGGACTGCCGGGTTCACCAGCACCGCTTTCCAGCCGTGCTTCTCGGCCAGATGGGTGGCGTAGAAGCCGCCCAGCGAACTGCCGACCAGGGTGACCGGGCCGGCGCGTCGCGCGAGTTCCGATTCAACGCGTGCAATGGCCTCGCGCGGGCTGTTGGGCAGTTGCGGGCAGGCATACTCCGCCGCGCGCCCGAGGGCGGCCATGTGCTCGCCAAGCAGCCGGGCCTTGCCGGAGGCGGGGGAGGAGTTGAAGCCGTGGAGATAGACGATCATCCCGGGATTTTACCGGGGTGGGGGGGATTCCAGAAATCGTGGGAGGGTGCCGTCATTGCGAGTCGCGCAGCGGCGAAGCAATCCAGCCTGTGCTCGCACTCGGTCGCTGTCTGATAAGCCCCCCGCACCGTTCGCGCTGAGCTTGTCGAAGCCTGTCCTGAGCTTGTCGGAGGGCGCTGTCAACGGTAGTGGAGAGCCTCGCTAAACCGCTGACCGTTGGCCGGGGGTAGCCCGGCAGCTAGGTATTTTTCTTGTCCCGCCAAGAAAAGTAACCAAAAGGAGGCGGGTCTGTCAGGGGATGAAAGTCAAAACCAGGCCGGTGGTGACTGGGCGGTTCGTGCGCAGGGACGCATCGCATACCAGGCGCAATGCGTTTTATCGACGGCCTGCGCACTTAACATCAGTCGTCAAAGCAGTAGAAGTCCGCCTTGGTCACGCCGCAGTCCGGGCAGCTCCAGTCGTCGGGAATATCGGCATAGCGGGTGCCGGGCACGAGGCCGTGGTCGGGGTCGCCCACCGCTTCGTCATATACATAGTCGCAGACAGCGCAGGTCCATTTGCGGAAGGCGGCGGCGGATTCGGGGGCGGGCGCAACAGCAGAGAGATTCATCATGGCAGTTTCCACGGATCGAGCGTGGCCAGCAGTTGGTTGAAGATGGCGTCGAGTTCGCCGCCCAGAACGTCGAGCTGCGGATTGACATAGGATCTGAAGACCTCGGTGGCAGGACGGTAGGCAATCCAGGTTTTACCACTGGCTTCGTACAGGTGAATGCGCAGCGGAATGTCGATGCCGGCCGCCTTTTCCGCCGCCCACACCTTGACGGCATAATCTGGGCGGAACACTTCGAGTACCTGGTCAGCCGGCACGTCGATGCCTTTCTTCGCGCAGTTGGCCTGGCCGTTGGCGTGGGCGACCAGGCCCATCGGGTAGGCTGCGATGGCAGCGATCAGCTTCTCCGCCGCCTCGTCGACCGAGAGCGACACCGCAAAACGGATCATGCGACCTCCCGTTCGGGCTGCGACAGCGCGCAGGCGTGGCTGTCGAACTCGTGCAGTTCCTTGCGCAGGTGCTTGATCGCCGGGGTGACGATGGCGATGAAGTAGGCCTCGCGCAACCTTCTTTGCGCCGCGTTGTTCGACAGATAGCCCTTGGCGCCCAGATGCAGCATCGCGGCGTTGGCCGCCTTGAGGGAAAGCTCACTGCCGGCCAGCCGCAGTTCCAGGGTTTCCTTCACGTGCGGGGCGCTGCCGTCGCGCTCGATTTTTTCCGCCAGCGCGTGGGTGGCGGCACGTGCAGCGTCGAGTTCGGCTTCCAGCGCGTCGGCCTGCACGTCGAGGAAACGGTTGACGTGGCCGTGCGTGCGGTCGGCGCGCTTCATCATCGCCACGCAGGCGTCGACAAGGCCAAGGCCCATGCCCATCTGCAGCAGGATGAAGGCTGACTTGGTGCGGTCGCGGAAGGCGTCGAACTCGTCCACGTGGCAGACCACTTTCTCGTCGGCGAGGAATACGTCGCGGAACTGGCAGGCAAAGGTGTTGGTGCCTTCCATGCCGATGAAGTGCGCGTTCTGCACCAACGTGAGGCCGGGCGTGCTGCCATGCACCAGGCCAACCACCAGCCCCGGTGTGCCGGGCAGCGACGCCCCCATGTGGAAATAATGCCCGGGGCCGATGTTCGACACCCACGGCAGCACGCCGTTGATGACGTACCCGCCGTCGACCCGCTTCGCTTTCAGCCGCGCCTCCTCGATGCCGGCGCAGGACTTCATGCTGTTCGACTGCGCGGTGCCGCCGAGCACTTCGCCGCTGGCCATCCTTGGCAGCATTTCGGCGGCAAGGGCCTGGTTGGAGCTGTTGACCACATACCACTGCAGCGCGTATTGCGCCCACAGCAGGAAGCCGGTCGACACGCATTCCCGGGAGACTTCGTCGATCACGCGGATCGCGTGGGCCAGGCCGCGCGCGGTGCCGCCACGCCCGGCCGGGGTGAGGCTGGCGAGTCCGCCCAGCGCGCCGAGTTTCTTGAGAAATTCGCCGGGGTAGACGCCCTTGAGGTCGATGTCGACCACCTTGGGCGCGAGTTCGGCGGCGATGAGGCCGGACAGTCCCGGCAGGATTTCTGCGGACGCGGCCGGGATGGCAGGGGCAAGGGCGACGGCAGGCATGATGCGCTCCAGGTTCAGGCTACGGACAACTCAGGCCAGTTCGACGCTGACATTCACCGGATTGCGCAGCGTGTTGGCCACCGGCGACCAGGCGTTGGAATGCGCGACCAGGTCCTTCAGCTCGGCCTCGCTGGCGTCGCCCTCCAGATGCACCTTCACACGCACGTCTGTGAAGCCGAGTTTCTTCAGCGGATCGAGATCCCCCACGCCCCAAACCGCGGTCACGTTGATGTCGCCTTCGAGTTCGAGCTCGATCTTCGACAGCGTGATGCCGCGCGCCACGGCGTTGGCATGCAGGCCGACCGACAGGCAGGAGCCGAGCGTGGCAAGCACCGCCTCGGAAGGGTTCGGCGCGGTGTCGTCGCCCAGCAGGTGCGGCGGTTCGTCGATCACGTGAGCTTCCAGGTTGCGCACATAGGTGAGGTTGCGGAACCTGCTCTCGCACACGGTCTTCGCTTTCAGCGTGACGACCGATTGCGGGTTCGCCTTGCCCTTGGCAGACAGGGCGGCGAGGCCTTCGCCGGAAATGGGTTCGAGCACGGCTTGGGTTTTGAGGGCAACGACTTCGGACATGACTGGACTCCCGAGGATTGAAAGGATCGGATTACCCGACAAACCCCGTATTGCGATTCCCGTGCCAACTGCGAAATAGTTCGTCAAACCATTGATTGACAATCGAATGTTGATTGCGAAACGGAACCCTGGCCGTGCCCACGCTAACAAATTGTCAACCATTGTCAGCCCGCTTCGGCCATTTTCAGCCTCTGCAGGCGGTAGTTCAGTTGACGCAGCGTGAGGCCCAGCATCTGTGCCGCGCGCGACTTGTTGCCGTGGGTCTGCGCCAGCGCCTGTTCGATCTGCTGGCGGTCGTGCGACTGGGCGGGCAGGTAGGGACGCACGGTCGCCATCGCGGGCGATGGCGACGGACCCGGCGCCTCCGGCGCGGCGGCGGCCTCGCTATGGATCACGCGCTCGACTTCCTGCGCCGAAATCGTCGCGCCTTCGGCCAGCAACACCAGCCGCTCCAGCACGTTGCGCAATTGCCGGATGTTGCCCGGCCAGGGATAGCCGGCGAGTCTGTCCATCGCCTCGGCTGCCAGTCCGACGTTGCGCTGGTAGCTCTGGCTGATCAGGTTGAGCTGGTGACGCACCAGCGGGCGGATGTCCTCGCGCCGTTCGCGCAGCGCGGGCAGGCGGATCGGGATGATGTTGAGGCGGTAATACAGGTCGAGACGAAAGCGCCCGGCGGCGACCTGTTGCTGCAGGTCCAGGTTGGTGGCGGCGACGATGCGCACGTCGATCGGCGTCTCGCGGCGGCCGCCGACGCGCTGCAGCGACTTTTCCTGCAGCACGCGCAACAGCTTCACCTGCATCGACAGCGGTAGCTCGCCGATCTCGTCGAGGAAGAGCGTGCCGCCGTTCGCCTGCTCGAAATAGCCGGCTCGCGCCGCGACCGCGCCGGTGAAGGCGCCCTTTTCATATCCAAATAGC
>JAJZRT010000412.1 GCA_021802595.1 Pseudomonadota bacterium | reverse complement strand
GATTGTGCAGCTGGACGAATTCGTGGAACACGCTTTCCTGCTGGTCGGGCGGAATGCCGCGGCCGGTGTCGATCACGCTCAGGCGCACCATGCGGCCGCGGCGGCGGCAGGCGACCAGCACGCCGCCGTCGTCGGTATAGCGGATGGCGTTGGCGATCAGGTTGACCATGATGCGTTCGATCAGCAGCGGGTCGCTGTAAAGCGTGATGTCGCAGGGGCGAAAGCGCAGCCGCAGGCGCCGCTCTGCCGCCACCGCGCCGAACTGCTGTTCGAGGTCGCACAGCATCTTCTGCAGCGGGAAGTGCACCGGATGAACTTCGATGGTGCCTGCATCCAGCCGCGAAATATCCAGCAGCGCGTTGAACAGCAGTTCCAATGCCGCGGTGGAGGCTTCGATGTTTTCAATCAGGGTTTGTGCTTCGGTCTGCTGGTTGCGCGCCTTCAGCGCGGCGACGAACAGCGACAGCGCGTGCAGCGGCTGCCGCAGGTCATGGCTGGCGGCGGCAAAAAAGCGCGACCTGGCGTGATGGGCGCGCTCGGCCATGTCCTTTTTCGCGGCGAGGTGGGCGGTGGCCTCGCGGATGCGCTGCTCCAGTTCGCCCCGATGCGCCTGCAGGGCCTCGGCCATGGTGTTCACCCCTGCGGCCAGCGCGCCGACCTCGCCCGCCGGCGCCAATTGCGCGCGTGCCGTGAGGTCGTGGCTCGCGAGCCGCCCCACCACCTGCCCGACATGCCGCAGCTGCCCAGCCAGGTGCCTGGACAGGCGCCATGCCAGCGCGCCGGTCAGCAGCAGTGCCGCCAGCATCAGCATGGCTGCGTGGATCAGCATGTTGCGCTTGAGGCTGCTGATCTGGTCACGCGATACGCCGACTTCCGCGCGACCCAAGGGGCCGTCGACGGGCACGACGCGGGCAGCGTCGGCTGCGGGCAGGCGAATCTCGATGCGTTGCCGGTGATGGTCGGCCAGAACGGCTGCGTGCAGGGTGTCGCCGGTGCTGGCGAGCAGCCGCCCGCCGCCATCGGTGACGCGGGCATAGGACAGCCGGTTGGTGTCGGCCTCGGTTTTGAGCAGCGCATTCATCTGCGCGGTGTCGCCGCTGACCAGCGCGTACGGCAGGGTGTCCGCCAGATGTCGGGCGGCGTGGACGGCACGCGCCTGCATGGCGTCTTCGGCGGCGCCGAGCGTTTGCGAGGTGAAATAGGCCACCAAGCCGAATTCGATCAGCACGGCGGGCAGCAGTGCAATCAGCAGCATGCGGCTGCGGATGCTGGAAGGTGATAGCCGGTCGAGCTGGGCGCGCATGGGGGGACGCTTACGGTTTCTGCATCAACCGCTGGATCTCGAGCACGGCTTCGGTGCGGTTGGTGACGCCAAAGACACGAAAGATCGCGGCAATGTGAACTTTCACCGTACTTTCCGACATGACCAGCATGCCGGCGATGGCCTTGTTGGCACAGCCTTGTGCCAGCAGGCGCGCGACTTCAAGCTGGCGCGCCGTCAGTCCGCTGTGCAGCAGGGCGGTAAGGGCCGCGGGGGGGGCTGGATGCGGGTCGCCTTGGTTGTCGCCGAGGCTGGCCGGCACGTAGAGGTTGCCCGCCAGGACCTGCCGCAACGCGGCCAGCATCACCGTGGTGGAGGCGGCCTTGGGGATGAAGCCGAGCGCCCCGGCTTCCAGCGCGCTGCGCATGTCATGCGTCGATTCGGACGCGGACAAGACCACCAGCGGAATGTCGGGAAAGCGGCTGCGGAACTGCGTGATCCCCTGCATGCCGGCGAAACCCGGCATGTTCAGGTCCACCAGCGCCAGGTCGAGGTCGGCATGCAGGGCTGCCTGCGCAAACAGGCTGGGGTAATCGTGGGCGTCGATGATCTCGACCGGCGGTGTCAGCTGCGACAAGACCTGCCGTACCCCCTCGCGCATCAGCGGGTGGTCGTCGGCCAATAGGGTTTTCATAAGGGCGCTCCCTGCATGGCAGGAATTCTAGCGCCCCGCGCGGTTTCATGCGCGGCAGAATTAGCGGGGGGATTTGAAGCTGATCTTGCTGCTGCGCACTTTGCGCACGCCTTCGTCGATGGCCGCCTCCAGGTAACCGAAATAGTAGTCCGCGATCAGCAGGCCGACGATGGCCTCGCTGGTCGCCGCGCCGCGGGGATCGAACACCATGACGGTGGGCACGACGGACACCTTGTTGGCGCGGGCGAACGCGCTCTCGGTGGTGGGTTTGCCATCGAACCCGATCAGCCTGGCAGTGGAATCGATACTGACTTCGCGGATGACGACGCGGCCGTGGTAGCTCGAATCCATGTGCATCGGCACCAGATATTCGCGCTTGGCGCGCTCGCAATACGGGCAGGCGGGACTGGTGAACAGCACCATGATGGGCACCTGGCGCTGGGCGGCCGTGCGCGCGTCGGCGTGGAAATCCTTCGCCTGGACCAGGCTATCCGTCGCGCGTGCGGGGCCGGTCAGCGCCAACCCCCATGCTAAAATCAGCGCCCAAGTTGCAATCATTCGCATCATATTTGTCGTTCCTTCAGGTGGATGCGGATACGTCATGGTCACGAGTGTCGCGTCATCCTTTGCCAAATCAAACAGTCCATTTCTACCGCCATGCCTACATTGACCATCGCTTCCCGTGAAAGTGCCCTTGCCATGTGGCAGGCGGAGCATATCCGCGACCGCCTCGCCGCACTGCACCCCGGCCACACGGTGAACATCCTGGGCATGACCACGCGCGGCGACCAGATTCTCGACGTCACGCTGTCCAAAATCGGCGGCAAGGGCCTGTTCGTCAAGGAGCTCGAAGTGGCGCTGGAAGCCGGTCAGGCCGACCTGGCGGTGCATTCGATGAAGGACGTGCCGATGGAGCTGCCGCCCGGGTTCGCACTGGCGGTGATCGGCGAGCGCGAGGACCCGCGCGACGCCTTCGTGTCGAACCAGTACGCGCGCCTGTCCGACCTGCCGCCCGGCGGCGTGGTTGGCACTTCCAGCCTGCGCCGCGAAGCGCAGCTGCGCGCGCGTTACCCGCACCTGACGGTGAAGCCGCTGCGCGGCAACGTCGGCACCCGCCTGAAAAAGCTCGACGAAGGCCAGTTCGACGCGATTTTGCTGGCCGCCGCCGGCCTCAAGCGGCTTGGCCTGGGCGACCGCATCAAAAGTCTATTGAGTGTGGAAGACAGCATTCCCGCCGCCGGCCAGGGGGCGCTCGGCATCGAAATCCGCAGCAGCAACAGCGAAGTGGCGGCCATGCTCGCCGCGCTCAACCACCCCGAGACCGCCGCCTGTGTGCGCGCCGAACGCCAGGTCAGCCGCGTGCTCGGCGGCAGCTGCCAGGTGCCGCTGGGCGCGCACGCGGTGCTTGAGGACGGCCGGCTGGTGCTGAACGGCTTCGTGGCGAATCCGGACGGCAGCAGCTTCATCCATGACCATGCCGAAGGGGATTTGGCCGATCCCGAAGCGGTCGGCCAGGCGCTTGCCGACAAGCTGCTGGCGCAGGGCGCACGCGCCATTCTCGACGCCCTTCCAGCCGTATGATTCAGCCGCTGGCCGGCCGCACGGTGCTGGTGACGCGGCCGGCCCGGCAGGCGGCGGCACTGGTGCAGGCGATCCGCGCGGCGGGCGGCACGGCGTTCGAGTTTTCCGCGCTCGATGTCGAGGCGGTATCGCTGGATGCGCTCAGTGAGCCGCTGGCGCGGCTGGCAGAGGCTGACATCGCGATTTTCATCAGCCCCAATGCGGCACAATTCGGCATGGCCGCAATCCGCGCGGGCGGCACGCTGCCTGATGCCATCGAAGTATTCGCTGTCGGACCCGGCACCGCGCGCGCACTGCAGGCGCAGGGTGTCGGCGGCGTCATCACGCCGGACGGACAGGACAGCGAAGCGTTGCTGGCGCTGCCGCAATTGAATGCGGTGGCGGGCAAACGGGTGGTGATCGTGCGCGGCGTCGGCGGCCGGGCGCTGCTGGCCGACACCCTCGCCGCGCGCGGCGCGCAGGTGACGTTCATGGAGTGTTACCGGCGCGTGCGGCCACAGGCGGATGCCGCGCCGCTGCTGGCGCGCTGGCAGGCGGGCGGCATTGATGCGGTGACCGTCACCAGCGCGGAGACGCTACACAATCTGGCGGCACTGCTGGGCGAGGCGGGCGTGCCGCTGCTGGCAGCTACCCCGCTTTTCGCCCCGCATGAGAAAATCGCCGAGGCGGCCCGCCGCTTTGGTATTGCACGTGTCATCGCCACCTCAGGTGGCGATGACGGCCTGGTAGACGGTCTGGTTAACTGGTTCAGGAACAACCCATGAATGACGCCCCCGAAACATCCGCTCCACCGACCGCCCCGCAGCCTGTCGCTGCGCCCACTCAGGCGGGTGCGCGCCCCTCTATCTCGGCGGTGGCGCTGGTCGCGCTGTTGATCGCCACGCTGGCGATGGCGGCCGCGGTCTGGTCGTGGTCCGATGGCCGCGAGCGCATCCGCGACCTGAAGACCGAGCTGGGGCGGCGGCTTGCCGAGTCCGGAACGGCTGTCAGTGAAGCCCGCCTGCTGGCGAGAAACGCTGACGACGCCATGCGCCAGGTCAGCGAGAAGGTCGCCCACATC
>JAJZRT010000411.1 GCA_021802595.1 Pseudomonadota bacterium | reverse complement strand
ATTCCCAACGTGCACCTGGTCATGCACGGCTCTTCCTCCGTGCCGCAGGAGTGGCTCAAGATCATCAACGAATACGGCGGCGACATGGGCGAAACCTATGGCGTGCCGGTCGGGGAAATCGCCGAGGGCATCAAGAACGGCGTGCGTAAGGTCAACATCGACACCGACCTGCGCATGGCCTCCACCGGTGCGGTACGCAAATTCCTTGCCGAGGACAAGAAGGAGTTCGACCCGCGCAAATTCCTCATCGCCGCCACCAAGGCCATGAAGGACATCTGCAAGGACCGCTACACCGCTTTCGGCACCGCCGGCAACGCCTCCAAGATCAAGGTCATCTCCCTGGAAGCCATGACCGCGCGCTATGCCAAGGGCGAACTGGCCCCCAAGGTCAACTGAACCGGTTTTCCGGCCCGGCAAAAAGCGGCCTGCGGGCCGCTTTTTTTATTGGAGCACGCCCTAGACGCGGATGATGTCGCCCTTGAGCGAATAGAGGATGGCCAACACGTCTTTTTGGGCTGTCTCGTCTATGGCGTGTTTGGCCAATGCGCCCATGATGTCGTCTACCACCGCTAGGTATTCCTGCTCGCTGATGTTCATGCCGCGGTGGGCCGTGCGCATGTCGCGGCCGCTGTACTGCAGCGGCCCGCCGGCGCCGGCGGTGAAGAACTCAACCGCCATGTGTCTGGCGTGCTCCAGGTCTGCAATGTTTTCAAACCGTGTTTTGACGAGCGGATTGGCCAGGTGGCGCGCCAAGATTTCATCGACAATGCGGGCGATGCCCTCTGCGCCGCCGAGGCGCTCGTATAACGATGCGTTCATGGGGGGCTCCTCTCAAGTTTGGGGTGGCAAGGCCGGGTTAGCGTCGCGTGGCCTCGATTTCCAGCAGCTCGCCTCGGGTGATGGTGAGCACGCCGTTGGTCATTTCGCTGCTTTCCAGGTAGATCTGTTCCAGGTCCTGCCGTAACGCCTGCTGTTGTTGCGGGCCGATGAGGTCGAAGGCCTTCTTGACCGGGCCGAAATGCGCACGAAACAAACCCACCAACTCCGCGGCGTCGAATGGGTAGCACCACTGCGGGTACATCCTGCGCCTGAACCGGATGTCGGTGAAGTCGTCTGACAGCCGCCTCTTCGCGACGTTTTCGTCGCCCCATAGCACCGGCGCGGTGAGTCCTGGCGGCGGCGGCACAAAGCGGGCGACGCACTTGAACATCTGCCCGGGCATGCTTGCCGCCGTCCAGTTGGCCATGTAGAGCTTGCCGCCCGGCTTCAGCACGCGCGCGCATTCGCGGACCATGTGCTCGGGGCGGGGGGCGAACATGGCGCCGATGAGGGAGATCAGCGCATCGAAGCTGCTGTCGGCATAAGGCAGGTCTTCCGCGTCACCCACGTCGAAGCGGATGTCGAGCCCGGCTTCTCGCGCGCGTTGGCGGGCGTGATCTATCAGGTTTTCAGCGACGTCGATACCGGTGACGTGGGCACCCCGCTTGGCCGCCGGAAGGGCGGTTTGGCCGGCGCCGCAACCCACGTCGAGCAAGCTTTGCTGCCGGACAACGTTCCAACCGTCGAGGATTTCGATGGCGCCGGCTTCCATGAATCTTGCAAAAGTGGGGTAATCACCGTCCTCCCAAGTAGCCTTTTGTTTGGCTTTGATCGTCGCGATGTCGGGAACAGGCGCTTGCGTCCGTCCAGCGTTGGCGTCCATGGAGTCTTTCCCCCTTGTCTTGATGGTAGGCCAAGTTTGGCTCTCGGCGGGCGCTGGGGCCAGTACAACGTTTGTAGTGCGTGCACGCGGCGTTAGTCCGGGGCCGCGGTTTTCGTATTCTTTTATATTCAGGTAGTTAACGTGGCCTCGCAGGGTTGTGCGGCGGAGGGGAGCCGGGTGAAGCCCGGTTAATCAAATTTTAAAATTGTACTGGCACCCGGGGGGCTTCAGGCTTATGGTGTACGGGATAATTTCCTGGGAGCGATCATGAAAGGCTATGGGCAGTTTTGTCCGATCGCCAAGGCGTCGGAAGTGCTGGGAGAGCGCTGGACCCATCTCATCATCCGCGAGTTGGCCGCAGGCAGCGAGTCGTTCAACGACCTGCGCAGAGGCGTACCCCTGATGTCCCCCTCCCTTCTTTCCAAGCGGCTCAAGTCGCTGGAAAGACATCGGCTGATCCAGCGCAGGGAGGCCAATGGACACGTCTGCTACAAGCTCACCAAGGCCGGCGAAGATCTGGTGCCCATCATATTCCAGCTCGGCGTCTGGGGCCACCGCTGGGTGCGCAGCGATCTCGCCGGGGAAGATCTGGATCCCTCGCTCCTGGTCTGGGACATGCACCGTTCCCTGAACGTCGGTTTCTTCAAGGGCGAGCGCACTGTTATTCGCATCGAATTCACCGACCAGGCGGCGCAGTACCGGCGCTGGTGGTTGGTGATCAAGGGCGGGGAGGTGGACGTCTGCCTGAAGGACCCAGGCTTCGAGCCGGACTTGACCCTGGTCACCGATCTGCGCACCCTGACTGCGGTGTGGATGGGGGATACGACCATCATGAATGCGATACGGGAAAACAGCGTGGCCGTGGAGGGCGCTTCCCATTTGCGCAAAAATATTGCGGTCTGGCTAGGATCGAGCCATTTCGCCGACGTCAAGCCGGCGCATCCGGCGCCGACCGGGGGCCGCGCCGGCTAGGACAGCCCGAATTTGCCTATTTTCCGATACAGTGTGCGCTCGCTTACACCCAGCTCCGCGGCGGCGCGCCGACGGTTGCCGCCGTGGCGCGCAAGCAGCTGCCGCAGGTGACGGCGCGTCAGTTCTTCGAGGCTGACCTCCGCCGTGGCCGCGGGCGGGGGGCGCCGTGCGGTGCCGGATTCGCCGGGCAAGACGATGTGCTCGCCTTCGACGATGCCGTGCGGGCTCAGGGCTGCTGCCTTCATGAGCAGGTTGCGCAGCTCGCGCACGTTGCCGGGATAGTCGTAGTCCATGAGTTTTTCCAGCGCCTCTTCGCTCAGGCGATGGCGCGCCTGGCCGCTGCGGTTGAGCTGCCGCATGAGCCATTGCGCCAGCAGCGGGATGTCGCTCCTGCGCGCGCGCAGCGGCGGCAGCTCCACATCCAGGCCTGCGATGCGATAGTAGAGATCCAGGCGGTAATGGCCGCGTTCGCTCATTTCCAGCAAATCCTGGTTGGTGGCGGAAACAAGGCGCACGTCGGCGCGCAAAAGCTCGGTGCCACCCATGCGGCGGAATTCGCCGCTCTCCAGCACGCGCAGGAATTTGGCCTGGAAGGGGTGCGGAATGTCCGCCACCTCATCGAGAAACAACGTGCCGCCGTCGGCCAGCTCGAACAGGCCCTTTTTGCGTGCAACGCTGCCGGTGTAGGCACCGCGCTCGTGGCCGAATAGTTCGCTTTCGAACATGCCTTCGGGAATCGCCGCGCAGTTGAGGGTGACGAAGGGGCGGTTGCGGCGCGCCGAGCACTGATGCACATAGCGTGCCGCCAATTCCTTGCCGACGCCGGATTCGCCCAAAAGAAGCACGGGGCCGTCGCTTTCTGCCACGCGCGCGAGGCGGTCCAGGCATTTGAGGAAGGGCGGCGACTGCCCCACCATGTGCATGCCCGGAACGGCGGGTTGCAGGGGGTCGGCCAGAGATTCGATGGCTTCGCCCAGGTAGCGCTGCCCGTCGGCACCGGTCAGCACATGGCCCTGGATGCGCACATGCTCGGGCGTATTGGCGGCGTCGTAATGAGTATGCAGAACTTGGTGCGGCAGGCCGGTTTCAAACACTTGGCGATGGGGGCAGTCTTCGCCGTTCAGATGACATGGCACCTGCGAGTGATGGGACACTTCGTGGCAGCGTCGACCGATGACTTCCTCGTCGTAGCTGCGCCGATAGGCGGCATTGGCGGCGATGATGCGATAGCCCCGGTCGATCACCACGAAGGGCAGGGTGTGGCTGTCAATGAGGGATTGCAGCTCTATGCTCGGGGGAACGGCCTCGACGGCTTTGTCATCCATACTGACAAATTTATCATGTCATTGATGCCGAGACCATGCGGCGGGGCGCCGGTCGTCGTTGGCGAAACTAGGCCGTTTTCCCGATTCCGCCGGGCCGAATGCCGCGGGATAGGTGGGGAAAGTGGGCACAGCCGGGTGCCGGTTTTGCTCAGGAGCGATCTGGTGCCATTGTTGGCATGGCTATCCGCGGCGGCGCCAAGCCTGCCTTCGACGAAGTGCCTGGCCTGGAGCTGCGCGGAGGCCATACGCATTCTGTCCGCCATACCGACCACGCCCTGGGCTCTGCCGCGAACGGAGCGGCTTCGTGCAGAATCCGGGTGCCGTCGTAGCAGGTGCGGCGCAGGGGGGGTCGTCCTGCTTGGACGAGCCTTCAGCGCCCGCTTGCGTGCTGGGTCTGCGAGAGGATGGCGGTGGGGATGTCGCGAAGGGGGAGGATGCTGCCGGCGGCGCCCAGCTTGACGGCTTCCTTGGGCATGCCGTAGACGACGCAGGAGGCCTCGTCCTGGGCGACGGTGTGCGCGCCTGCCTGGCGCATTTCGCGCAGGCCGCGCGCGCCGTCGTCGCCCATGCCGGTCATGATGACGCCCAGCGCGTTCTT
>JAJZRT010000410.1 GCA_021802595.1 Pseudomonadota bacterium | reverse complement strand
AGGATGATGGGGATGGCCAGCCCTGCAAGTGCAGCGCGGATTTTTTCCACTTCCCAGCGCACGGCCAGTTGTTGTTTGGCCGCCAGCGTCGCGGCAGCGTCAAAATGCCAGCGCGCTTCGGCCGGAATGGCTTCTATCAGGTTGCATCGGGCGAGCAAATGGCGAAGGCGTGCCAGCAGGCCGGCGCTGCGCGCCTGCCGCACCAGGATGTCCCATTCTCCCATCGAAAAACGGCAGACGGCATCGGGTGAGCGCAGCGTGCGGCTGAGCAAATCGCGGGACACGGATTTCATGGGCTTCAGGAAATTCGCTGTTCCGCCAGACGATCGAAGGCGGCGACAGCCTCATTCAGCGCGCTGTAGCGGAAATCGTAGCAGTGAGTCTGGTCGATCAGTGCGGTGCCGACACGGAAGCCGTCTGCACCAAGATGGCTGTAGTTGAACGCATTCTGCGCCAGGAACATGAACGTCTCGGCTTTGGAACGCGGGGTAAGCATGGTGTCGGCGCCTGCCTCCCATTTGGGAAAAATCACCCATCCCGGCTGTGCGGGTTCAAACTGACGCAACACGCTGTCCTTGGGCGGGCGCATGTGTGCCACGGCGCCCTTGGCTGTGTCGTGGGAGACGCGATTGATGAATGCTTCAGGGCTGAATCGACGGATTATATCGATCGATTGGTTTTTGAGGCTGACGGGGCGTGGCAATGCATGGAGCAGGCCCGTCTTGCGGTCGATCAGCGTCAGTTCGTCAGAAAGCAGCCGCCAGCCTGACAAAACCAGGCCCGCGGCCAGAGTGCTTTTTCCCGAGCCGGGTGGTGCCGGAAGAAGGGCTGCCAGGCCATTCTTCTCCACCACGGCGGCATGAATGATCAGGTAGTGGTGCGCATGCATCGATACGCACCAGTTCAAGCCCCATTCCAGCATGGGGTAGGCCTGGTTCAGCGGCAGGGGTTTGAAGGGCTGGGTGCCGTCGAAGGAAAAATTGACCTGGGGGCGAAACCAGCGCCGCAGGGGGGAGGGAGGGTTCAGCTCGACATGAAAATCCGCAAAGGCCTGATGCGAACTGCGTACTTCAAATTGGCCGTAAAGCTCCGCCAGCCCCTCGGCGACATGCGGCAGGCGCGAGCGGATCCTGAGTGAGAAGGGCCCGGTACGCAGCCATACGCCATCTCCGGCGAGTTGATGTCGCAGATCGGATGGAGGAAGCTGGAGCAATTTCATGGTGTTTCCAGCAGTCCGATCAGGCGCAGGCTGGCGAGCGCCTGATCCGTTTGATGGACGAGATCCGGGCCGACCCCGAGAGATAACCGGGAGGCCAGGGCTACATGCATCTCGTCCAACGTCATGCCCGGGTTGCTCTGAACCAGTTGGAACAGTAGCACGTTGAACGGGGCGAGGTAGTGTGTGTCGCCAGATGCCGTATCGTATACGACAGCCTCCTGTTCAAAGGACTTGATCTGGAAACGTGCCAATCGTGTTTGAGTCTGGAAACGTATTGAAGGAAAACTCAGGTCATACGGGCATTGTGGTCTTGAGGTAGCTCACGATCTGCTGCGAGTTCCATTGCACGTTGGCCGTGGGCTCAAAATACCCCTTGCTCACCCATTCGTTCCATATATTGATCACATCGGCTGCCGACAGTACGGGCGTCAAGCTCGGTGTGGTGCTGGCATTCAGCAACGCGGCGACAATATGCGCGCCCAGATTGTCGGGGTCGGTCAGCCCCCATGGATTGGAGCCATCGCTCAACATCATGACCTGCATCAGGGAAAGCGATGCCTTGAGCGTGGCAGGATTGCCGTCGAGATCCGCCATGAACCGGGTGCCAGAAAAAAGCGGATGGAACAAGGTGCCGTTTTTCCAGTTCTGGGCTTTGTTGCAGATATTCTGACCGCCGTTGCAGCTCCCGGGAAGGTAGGGGAACGGCCAGGATTCCGGATGTGTTTTCCAGTACCCCGGCGTCCTGCCGCTACACAGCGTAGGCGTGCCATGCTGACTCAGATTGCCCGAAACGGCAGCCGAAGGCGACATGCACTGGCCGGCCGCCAATACCGGGCGGCTCGCCAGCGTGAAAACCGCCGACACGCCCAATGCGGCGCCGGCCAGCCTGCGGCGGGACTGATCGATCCTGTCGTTTTCGGCGGCTGAGCGCGGGGTGTCGGGGGTTTCGGGAGTCAGGTCAGACATGGCTTGCCTCGATCATTATTTGGGTTTGTCCCGGATGCAGCAAGAATCGCACCAAATATACACTGCTCGGCCTGGAATGCCCATCGAGCGGGTGATGCGGCAATCCTGGCGAGGCTGTCACATGTGCGAGTGTAAATTATTCCGACAGGTCGCCCCCGCTGACACGGCGGATTCCCGACAGATCCGGCCAGCTTTGGGCATGACGAAACCCCGCGGCCTGTAACAAGGCCAGAACGGCGTCTGCCTGGTCGTACCCATGTTCCAGCAACAGTGTACCCCCCGGCTGGAGGTGGGTGCCGGCTGCCGCAGCCAGTTTGCGCAGGTCCTCCAGGCCGTCAGTTCCGGCGGCCAGCGCGCTCAGGGGTTCGTGACGCACATCGCCGCGGGTCAGGTGGGGATCGGCGGCGGCGATGTAGGGCGGGTTGCCGACGATGAGGTCGAAGCGCCGTCCGGCCAGTGCGGCGAACCAGTCGCTGTCCAGGAGCTCGACACGAGCATTGAGGAGGCTGGCGTTGAGCCGCGCAACGGCCAGCGCGGCAGCGGAACGGTCCACCGCGGTGATGTGGGCGCGGGGGCGTTCCAGCGCCAGGGTGATGGCGATGCAGCCGCTGCCGGTGCCGAGGTCGAGCACCTCCATAGCCCGGTCGGGCGGTATGCGCGCGAGCGCCAGGTCGACCAGCAGTTCGGTATCGGGACGCGGGATCAGCACGTCGGGCGATACCTGAAAGCTGCGGCCGTAGAATTCCCGTGTGCCTGTGAGATGGGCCACGGGTTCGCCGGACAGTCTGCGCGACAGCAGCACGGTGAATTGCGTGGCTTGCCCCTCGGTCAGCGTGTCGGTGTCATGTGCAATCAGCCAGGCCGGGGCGACATCCCAGGCAAATGTCGCCAGCACACGCGCTTCCAGGCGCGCCTCGCGTTTTTCCAGTCCAAGCGTTGCGGCAATGCGTGCGCTGGCGTCGTCAAGCAGGTCGGCGACGCGGGCTACCTTGTCGCGCATCGCCTTAGCCTTCGCCGGCCAGCGTCGCCAGCTGCTCGGCCTGATGCTCGGCCGTCAGTGCGTCGAACAGTTCGGCCAGATCGCCGTCCATCATCGCGTCGATCTTGTACAGGGTGAGATTGATGCGGTGGTCGGTGATGCGCCCCTGCGGAAAGTTGTAGGTGCGGATGCGGTCGGAGCGGTCGCCCGTTCCGATCAGGCTCTTGCGTGTGCTGGCCTCGGCGGCATGCTGCGCCTGGATCTCGCGGTCCTTCAGGCGGGCGGCCAGCACGCTCATCGCCTGTGCGCGGTTGCGGTGCTGCGAGCGGTCGTCCTGGCATTCGACCACGAGGCCGGTCGGCAGGTGGGTGATGCGCACTGCGGAGTCGGTCTTGTTGATGTGCTGGCCGCCGGCGCCCGACGCACGGAAGGTGTCGATGCGCAGGTCGGCCGGGTTGATGTCGATTTCGCCGACTTCGTCGGCTTCCGGCATCACCGCCACGGTACAGGCCGAGGTATGGATGCGGCCCTGCGATTCGGTTTCGGGCACGCGCTGTACGCGGTGGCCACCCGATTCGAACTTCAGTCGCGAATAGGCGCCCTGGCCGACGATGCGCACGATGACCTCCTTGTAGCCGCCGACCTCGCCGGGATTCTCCGAGACGATCTCGACCTTCCAGCCCTGGCGCTCGGCGTAACGCGTATACATGCGAAGCAGGTTGCCGGCGAACAGCGCCGATTCGTCGCCGCCGGTGCCGGCACGGATCTCGAGGAAGATGTTGCGCTCGTCGTTGGGGTCCTTGGGCAGCAACGCGGTCTGCAGCGCGCTTTCCAGCTGTTCGATTTTCGCGGCGCCGTCGGCGAGTTCGGCTTCCGCGAGCGGGCGCAGATCCGGGTCGGCGAGCATGTCGTGCGCGGTTTTCTGGTCGGCTTCGACCTGGCGATACTGGCGGTACAGCCCCACGACCGGGGTAAGGTCCGCATGCTCGCGGGTGAGCTTGCGGTAGGCCTCCATGTCGCCGGCAATTTCCGGCTGCGACAGCAGGGCGTCGAGTTCCTCCAGCCGCTCGTCGGCGCGAGCGAGCTTGTCGGCGAGCGAGGCTTTCATTCGCGGTGCAGCCCGTAGAGCTGGCTAATCAGCCGGACGATCTGGTCGCGCTCGGTACTGCTGGCGTGATTGAGCGCGTGGGTCGGTGCGTGAAGCAGCTTGTTCGAGAGTGCGTGGCTCATCGCTTCGAGCACGGCACGCGGATCGTCGCCGCGTGCCAGCGCCTTTTCGGCTTTCTCGATTTCATGGCGGCGATGACGTTCGGCATTGTCGCGCAGCGAGCGGATCACCGGTACCAGTTCGCGCCCTTCCATCCAGTGCACGAAGCTTTCCACGCTGGTCTCGATGATCGCTTCGGCTTGCGCTACCTGCGCGACGCGGTTGTCCATG
>JAJZRT010000409.1 GCA_021802595.1 Pseudomonadota bacterium | reverse complement strand
CAAGAGCGTCTACATTGCCTACCGCAAGCCGGGGCCCACCAGGAATCCGGCGCTGAAGAAGGCGCTGGCCGACGTCGAGAAACTGCTCAAGGACATCGTCAGCCAGGCGATGTGAGGCGCGGCTGCATTAGAATGCCTGCATGATTCCGTCAGCCGCCCCGCAAGCATGAGTGCTTTTCTCGCCATCGGCGTGGGGGCTGCCATTGGCGCGTGGCTGCGCTGGGGCCTGGGGCTGTGGTTGAACCCGGTCTTTCCCGCAATGCCGCTGGGCACGCTGGCGGCGAACCTGATCGGCGGCTACGTCATCGGCGTGTCGATCGCCTGGTTCGCCGAACATCCCGGCCTGCCGCCGGAAGCCCGGCTGTTCATGATCACCGGCCTGCTCGGCGGGCTGACCACGTTTTCCACGTTCTCCGCCGAAGTCGTCACCACGCTGATGCGCGGCCTCTGGCTGACCGGCGGCCTGATTGCCTTGACCCACATGGCCGGTTCCTTTCTCGCCACTGCGCTGGGCTTCTATACCATGAGGTTCTTCAAATGAACGTTGTCTGCCTGCAGGTGTTCGTGTCGGAAGCCAGCCGCCATCACGGCAAGCTGACCTACGAGTGGCTGCTCGACGCCGCGCAGCAGCTCGGCATCGGCGGGGGCTCGGCGTTCCAGGCGCTCGCCGGATTTGGCCGTCACGGCCGCCATCACGATGCCGGCTTCTTCGAACTGGCGGGCGAGCTGCCGGTGGTGGTGGAGTTCTTCGTCGAAAGTGAAATGGCCGACCGCCTGCTGAAGACGATCGCCGAAGCCGGCCTTAAACTGATCTACGCCAGGCTGCCGGCCGAACTCGGCACCACCGCCCCGTAAGCGTGTTCGACCAGCTCGTCCTGTTTGTCGCCTCGCTGGCGGCCAACTTCTTTTCGGCCCTGTCCGGCGGCGGTGCCGGGCTGATCCAGTTTCCCATGCTGATCTTTCTGGGGCTCCCCTTCGGTGTGGCGCTGGCCACGCACAAGGTCGCCAGCGTCGCGCTCGGTCTCGGCGCCACGTTCCGGCACCTGAAGGAATCGCACCTCGAACGCCGCTTTTCGCTGATCATCCTGGGGGCGGGACTGCCGGGCGTGGTGCTGGGTGCGATGACGATCCTGCATATTCCCGAACATGCCGCCACGCTGGCGCTGGGTGTCCTGACGCTGGGGCTCGGCCTGTATTCGGTGTTCAGGCCCGCGCTCGGCATGGCGCATCAGCCAAAAAACCGGCAGGGCGCCGGGCTGGCTGGCGGCATGGCCGGGCTCTTCGTCGTCGGCTTTCTCAACGGCTCGATCACCAGCGGCACCGGGCTGTTTCTCACGGTCTGGCTGATCCGCTGGTTCGGCCTCGACTACACCCGTGCGGTGGCCTATACGCTGATCCTGTGCGGACTGGTATGGAACGGCACCGGCGCGCTGGTGCTGGGGGTGATCGGCACCGTGGCGTGGGGCTGGATGCCGGCGCTGCTGGCGGGTTCGATCCTCGGCGGCTACCTCGGCAGCCACCTCGCCATCCGCAAAGGCAATTTGTGGATCAAGCGGTCGTTCGAGATCGTGACGATCCTGATCGGCCTGAAGCTGATCGCCGGATAGGGCGTGAAATCAGTGTTAGCACGCCCTAATCGTCGCTGCCGTGGATGCGGTTGCGGCCGCCGCGCTTGGCCAGGTAGAGCGCCTCGTCCGCGGCCTTGATCAGCGCGTCGCCGGTTTGATCGAGAGGGTAGGTGGCGATGCCGCCGCTGACGGTGGCAACAAAATGGGTGTCGCGGTAGGGATGACGGATCTGCGCGAAGTCGCGGCGGATGCGATCGACGATGGCGTAGGCCTGTTCGGCGTCGGTATGCGGCAGGCCGATGAGGAACTCCTCGCCGCCGTAGCGGCACAGGATGTCGTGCTTGCGCAGGCGCTGCTTGAGCAGCCAGGACAGGCTGCGGATGACCTGGTCGCCGACCGGGTGGCCGTAGGTGTCGTTGACCCACTTGAAATGGTCGATGTCCATCATCACCACCGACAGGAAGCCACCTTCGTGCGCCACGCCCGACAGCACCATGTCGAGCGTGTTCTTGCCGCTGGAATGGTTGAGCAGGCCGGTCAGGCTGTCGTGGTACATCGAGCGGCGCAGGGCACGGTAGCGCTCGATCTTGCTCATGATGATGGTGTTGAGAAACACCGGGTTGAACGGCTTGGTGAGGAAATGATCGCCACCCAGCCGCATGGCGTCGACCTGCAGCGCGACGTTGGTCTCGCCGGACAGGTACACGATGGGCATGCTGAGGAATTCGTTGTGCTGGCGGATGATGCGCGCGACCTCGACGCCCGTGCAGTTGGGCATGTACATGTCCATCAGGATCAGGTCCGGGTTGAACTGCTTGATCGCGTTCAGCGTCTGGGACGGGTCGTTGACGATCTCGGAGACGATCTGGTTTTCCTGCAGCGTGCGACGGATCAGGTGGCTGGCGGTCTTGGAGTCCTCCACGATCAGCACGCGGTAAGCCTCCTGCTCGTGGCGTTCGTTCAGCTCCATGATGCGCTCGATGATCGCGTGCGGCGGCGTGCCTTCCAGCAGGCAGCTGTCGCAGCCGCCGCCCAGCACCTGTTGCAGCTGGTCGAAATCGGAGCGTACCCCGAGGCAGATCAGCTGGCCCATCTCGAATCGCTGCCGCAGTGCCTGGATCCGGGTGCGCCATTCGGTCTCGGGCAGGCTGCCCATGTCGAGCAGCAGCAGGGGCGCCACCCCGGCGCTCTCGGGCAGGGCCTGTTCCCAGGTGATGAATCCGGCCGTCATGCCGAAATAGCCGAGTTGCGCCTCCAGACCGGCCCAGGCGGCACGGTTGTGCGCGATCAGCCAGGTCTGGCCGATCCGCACGCCATGGGCGGGGGCGTGGTGTGTCTCCTGGCCGTGTTCGGCCAGACCGGCCGCTGCCGAGACATGGGCCTGGGTCATGCGCGCCAGCGCGCGCACGCGTTCGCTCAGATCATTGAGCGCAGCCTGCGGCAACGGGTGACTGACGTCCTTGTTGAACAGCGCGAGCGTGATCTGTTCGAGCTGGTGGCTGGCGTGGTGCAGTGCCGTGATGCCCTTGTCGATCAGGAACTCGGTGAAGCTGTTGATGGATATCGCCAGTTCCACGAAGCTCTCGAAGCTCGGTTCCGTCTGATAGTGCCGCCAGGTGCTGGACAGCGCCTGGTTTTTCTGCAGGAGTTCTTCGGGCGGGCAATGCATTGATATAAGTTTTTTGGTTGATTCTTGTTCTATTGCATTATCTCTGCTTATGGTGTGTTTGGGTCATCGGCCCGCCGGGGCCGGCTTGCGGCAAGGTGGAATGTCCGGCAACTGTGGCCGGCATTCCCCTTTCCGCGTGCGGCCTATTCGTCCGTCCCTTCCACCTCCAGCCGCAAATACTGGTTGTACGCATTGACCCGGTTGGCCTCGTTGAACGCCGGCATGGCGCGGTATTTGGACCAGTCGGTCTTTTCATAGGCCTCGTCGAAGGGAACCAGATTGCGCGCCGCCTCACCCATCGTGGTGCGCAGGTAGCGCAGATAGTCGCGGGTGAAGAGCAGATCGGCACGCGGCGTCCGCGAGGGGGCGCCATGGCCAGGGACCAGGACCTTCGGGTGGACCGCGATCAGCTTGTCGAGCGCGGCGATCCAGGCGCGGCTGTCGGCATCACCGACGAACGGCACCCGGCCGCGAAACACCACGTCGCCAGCGTAGAGCACGCCGTCCTCCCGGACCAGCATCGCGAGATCTTCCCGGCTGTGTGCCGGGCCGACGTGGCGCAGGGCGAAATGCAGGCCGCCCATCTCGAAATCGGTATCGCCGTCGACGAAATGGTCCGCTTCCAGCAGGCGGGTGTTGTCATCCACCCAGGGAAACAGGGCTTCCTTGCGCTGGGCAAGACGCTGGGCCGCCTCCTCGGTGCGGGTCGCACCCTCGGCGGCGCGATGCGCCCAGATCTCGGCGCCCTGGGCCTTGAACACCTGCAGGCCGTAGAAGTGGTCGGCATGGTAATGGCTGACGATGACCCGCCGGATCGGTTGCCGGGTGATGCTGCGAATCAGGCCGAGCAGCTTCTCGGCCAGAGGCGGCGAGGCGAGCGCGTCGAAGACGACCACGCCGTCGCGGGTGACGACAAAGCCGGCGTTGGACATGAAGCCCTGATTCTCGCTGGAGGCCGCGCCCGGCAGGCCCTGCACGAAATAGCTGTGGGCACCGAGCCGTACGGCTTTCATGGGGACGGTGACGTCGATGGCAGCCTGCGCAGTGGCGTACAGGCAGAGAAACAGCAGGCCGGACAACAGACGAATCATGACAGGCCTCTCCGGATGGCGGGCGGCATTATAGGCATGCGGTCCGGCTGGCCGGACCCGGCGCGCACGGGCTGCGTGCGCGCCCAGGCCTCGAAAAGGGCGGGGGCCAGGGGCTTGTTGAACAGGTAGCCCTGGTAGGTCTGGCAGCCCTGGTCGGCGAGAAAGGCGCGCTGCGCCTCGGTTTCCACGCCTTCGGCCACCACGGCCAGATTCAGGCTCTGTCCCAGGGCCAGGATGCTGTGGGCAATCGAGGCATCGTTGGGGTCGCTCAGCACGTCGCG
>JAJZRT010000408.1 GCA_021802595.1 Pseudomonadota bacterium | reverse complement strand
CATCCCGCCGCGCTTCCAGGAATCGCTGCTCGCGGGCAAAACCGCATCTGTGCTGATGCAGGTCGACGCCACCCACACGGCACCGGCCTTTCTCGCCTCCAGCTACGCGGCCAGGATCGTGAGCCAGTTCGGGCTGGAGACCGCCCTGGCGCGCGAGGGCTTGTCCGGCGGCAGCCTGGAAGACCTGCCGGTGATCATCGACGACCAGCGCGTGTGGTTCAACCCCAATCAAAAGGACACCTGGTTCATGCCGATCTCGGAGCTGCTGGAGGGCATCACGCTTTTTTCCATCCTGCTGCCGGCCGCCGCCATGGTGAGGGAGAAGGAACGGGGGACGGTGGAACAGTTGCTGGTTTCGCCGCTCTCGCCCTTCCAGATCATGTTCCCCAAGGTGATCGCGATGGCGGCGGTGATTCTGGCCGGCGTGAGTCTGAGCCTGTTCGCGGTCTTGGGCCTTGTGTTCCAGGTGCCGATGCGCGGCAGCCTGCCGCTCTTCTACTTCGTCACCACCCTTTACATCTTCGCCAACGCGGGGCTGGGCCTGTTCGTCGCCACGATCGCGCGCAACCTCGCCCAGGTCGGCCTGCTGAGCCTGCTCATCCTGGCGCCGATCATCCTGCTTTCCGGCACCTGGACACCGCCCGAGGCGATGCCCGGCTGGCTGCGCGCGGGCACGCTGGTCTCGCCCCTGCGCCATTACATCGACGCAGCGTACGGAATTCTGCTCAAGGGCGCGGGCTTGGACCTGCTTTGGGACTCGGTGCTGGCCATCGCGCTGCTGGGAAGCGGCATTTTCGCATTTGGCCTGTGGCGGTTCCGGCGCCAGTTTGGTTAGTTGGATTTCGCTTACGGAACGATGCCAGAGTGGCGTTGCCGATCGCGATCAATCGTCATTGTGCAGAACAAAGGCTTTTTCCACGGTGAAACTACCGACGCCTTTGTAGTTGGTCATGGCCCAGTCATTTGCCTCCAGATACTCTGTCATTTCCTGGATCATGTGCGGGTTGCCGCACAGCATGACGCGATCGTGCGCCGGATCGGCGGGAGCGATATCGAGTTTGGAAAAAAGCGCGCCCGAACGAAACAGGTCCGCTCCACGCTCGGTGGTCTCGAACGGCTCGCGGGTTACGGTGGGGAGATAGCGAAACCGGTCATTGGCCAGGGCTTCGATCTGCTGTTTGTAGGCGAGCTCTTCCCGCGTCCGAACCGTATGCACCAGAATGACTTTTTCATAGCGCCGGTAGACCTCGGGATCGCGGACAAGGCTGACGAAGGGGGCAAGCCCCGTGCCGGTGGACAGCATGTACAGGTTGCGGCCCGGCTGCACGTGATTGAGCGTGAGCGATCCGGTGGCCTTGCTGTTGATCCATACTCCGTCGCCTTCGCGCACATTCACGAGACGGCTGGTCAGAGGACCGTCCGGAACATGGATGCTGAGAAACTCCAGATGATCGGCGTCGTTGGTCGAGACGAGGGAGTAAGCGCGTGCGATGAGCTTGCCTTCGTGCCGCAGCCCCAAGGTGACAAACTCGCCGTTCTCGAAGCGGAAATCGTTGGGACGGGTGGTCGTAAAGCTGAACGTCTTCTCGGACCATTTGTGGATCGAGCTTACATGCTGTTCCGTGTATGCCATTGCGCTTTCTTTGCCTCGGACATCGGTAAAAGTTTGGCGTCGGATGCCGACAATAGTTCCCTGCGGAATCGGCCTCGGTTTCCGCTCGCCGGCGCATCCGGGCCGCAGTCCGGCCCAAGGTCAGGCCCCCCCACAGCTACCACACAAAGAACTGCGTGCCCCAGGCCGCCAGCGGCAACGCCATGGCCATCACGGTTGCCATCGCGACCACGACGCGGTTGCGCTTCGCCACGCGCCACGCGAGACTGGTGCTCCATAGCGCGGCGAATGCCAGCAATGCCAGGCGCAGGTCGTGGGCCCAGGGCAGCGCTATCCCCTCCCCCGCCAGCTGGGAGGTGGTCAGCAAGCTCAGGCCCACGAAGACACTGGTGCCGGCGAAGGGGATGAGGGTGAGCGCGAGCCGCTGCCAGGGCAGTTCCGTCAGTGCGCCGGAAAGCTTAAGCCAGATCCATATCCATCCGCCGACGACCAGCGCTTCGGCACCGATGTAGGCGAGCAGCAGGCCGCCATCCAGCCAGGTGAAAACGTCGTTCGCCTCCGGGTAATAGGTGAGCAGCCACCAGTGTCCTGTTTCGTTGAGCGGCCACCAGACCTCATGATCCACCAGCCACCCGGCCGCGGCCTGCTTCGCGGCCACGAACCAGGGGGAAGCGCTCCATTGGAAGGCCCCTAGCGCCACACCCAGCATGCCGAAGACCAGCAGGTAGGCAGCCCAATGATCCGTTTTCTCGACCTTCTCCGCGCGGCCGCCAATGATTTCCGCGTTGGGCGAGCGCGGCGCGAGTTGTACCGCATCCCGCTCTCCGGCGCAGCGCCCGCACATGTGGCAGGCGGAAGCGCTTTCCATGCGCCGGATGTTGATCAATGGCGCGCAGTTGACGACATGCTGCCTGCTGGTGCGGTGGCCGGCAGGCGCCGCGTCCCAGGCGGATTGATCGACCTTGAAGTGGATGGGCGCGACCTTCGCCAGCAGCCCAAACACGCCGGAGACGGGGCAAAGGTGCCGACACCACACGCGTTTCTCTCGGCCCCAGATCAGCCCCACGGCAATGGCCGCGACGGTCGAGCCGCCCAGAATGAGCAAGGCGGGTTTCGGGTATTCATACACGCTGGTCATCTGCCCGAATACGGTGGTCAGGACGAAGGCCACGAACGGCCACCCACCCCACTTCATCCAGCGCGGGATGCCGCGCCCCAGACCGAACCGGGAAACCCATTCGGTGAGCGCACCCTCCGGGCACAACACGCCGCACCACACCCGGCCGAGCGCCATGATGGAAAGAATGACGAAGGGCCACCAGATGCCCCAGAACATGAACTGGGCGAAGCGGGTGAGGTTGTTCCAGATATGGGCCTTGTCCGGCGGCAACGGCAGAAAAGCCGGCAGGGCCACCAGCACGAGATAGCCCAGCACCACGAACCATTGCGCGGCGATGATCGCGCCGCGGTGGCGTCGCATGGCAAGCCCAAGGCGGGCGAGCCGGCCGGGGCCGGTGGCCATGATTTGCTCTACCACGGCGTTCATGCCTTGCGCCTCATCGGCTTGAGTTTGAGCAGCACCCCAAGCGCAAGCGCCCAGTAGACGGCGAGCAGCGCGTAGGCCATGCCCGAGGGAGCGGCCCGGTAACCGGTGAAGGCCGCCACGAGCCCACCTGCCCGTGTGCTGTCGTCCAGCAGGGGCGCCGTGTTCCAGAGCGGATCAGCCAATGCCGGCAACGCCTCCAGGCCGACCAGCTTCTCCGCCCCGTCCACCAGCAGCGCCCCGCCCAGCAGCAGGAGCAACACTTCCGTCACGCGGAAAAAGGCCCGCCACGACACGAACCGGCTGCCGCGGGAAAGCAGCCAGTAGGCGGCTAAGGCAAGAACGAAACCCGCAGCGCCGCCCAAAGCAATATCGGCATTCGTGCTGCCCTTCACCGCGCCGTACAGAAACACCACCGTTTCCGCGCCTTCACGCCCTACCGCCACCGCCGCCAGCACCGCCATGCCCAGCCAGTTGGCTCGCTCCGCCGCGCTGGCCATCCCCGCCTCCAGTTCCTTTTTCAGCCCCGCGCCGTGGCGGCGCATCCACCACACCATCTGGAAGATCAGGCCGCAGGCGACGAGCGGCATGAGGGCCTGGAACCATTCCAACGCGGCGCCCGAAGCCCACGACTGGATATCCATGATGGTCACGGCCAGGAACACGGCCAGCCCCAGGCCTGCCGCAATCCCACCCCATAGCCAGGGGAAGCCAGCGCGGGCGTCGGAGCGGGCGCGGAGCCAGCCGTGCAGGATGCCGATAACCAGCATCGCTTCGATGGTTTCCCGCCAGACGATGAAAAGCGCGTTGCCCATGTGTCACTCCTTCATTTCACGACGATGCGGCCCCGCCCGGTGGCAGGATGGAATTCGTCGAAAAAATCGTACTCGCCGGGTTTGAGCGGCGCGATCACCACGAATGATTCCGCGCCCGGCGCGAGCACTTTTTCCTTGCGCAGTTGCAGGCTTTCGAACTCGATCGCGTCATGCCCCTCGTTACGCACCACGATCTTGAAGCGCACCCCGGCAGGCACATTCAATGTGTCGGGAAGGAGCCGCCCTTCCTTGGCCACCACGGTATAAGTGGGCAGGTCCGCGGCGCGCACATCCATGGAGCCGATCAAGAAGGCCACCGCAATGAGGGCGCCAGAAGTGAGGCTGCCAGCCAAGCGGCTTGGCAGCTGGGACGGGGCATTGCGAATTCGTTGAGGGGGTTGCGGTTCGTTCATGTAGATTCCTATCAGAAAGCAAGATTGGCCCGCATGCCGAGAATCTTCACCGGCCGTGCGTCCGGATTGCCCGCCGGATTGCGGATGTATTGGAAATCCGGAGTCAGTTCGAACCGCTCATGCACACGAAAACGGTAATAGGCCTCCATGACCTGTTCCCAGCCCGTGGCGGCAAAGCCGTAGTCGGGTAAGCCGTTGGCGTCCGCGTCCAGGGTCGCGGACTGGGCACGGAAA
>JAJZRT010000407.1 GCA_021802595.1 Pseudomonadota bacterium | reverse complement strand
GCAATCCGGTCACCATACCGGGGCTGGGCGACGTGCCGCTCCAGCTTGCGCGCTGCTGCAAACCGCAGCCGCCCGAGGCCATCGTCGCCTACACCACGGTTGGACGGGGTCTCACCGTGCATCGCGCAGACTGCGCCGCGCTGAAACGTGGCAATCCCGACCGCATGATGCCGGCCGAATGGGTGCTCGATGCCGGTGCGGCGTTCGAAGTGAATATCCATCTCAAGGCGTTCGACCGCCAGGGCCTGCTGCGCGATATTTCCGACGTCATCGCCAAGGACAAGCTCGACGTGCTGCGCGTCAATACCGAGAGCCGCGGCGAATATGCGCACATGCAGCTCACCTTGCGGGTCAAGGAGTTGCAGCAGCTGTCGCGGCTGCTGGCGCGCCTGCAGCACGTGCAGAACGTGATCGAAGTGGGCCGGGGCTGAGTTTTCGATTAATGTCGGGGTTTCCCGTTTGCCTGCATCCCAGCCATGACTGAGCCGGACGACTTCGAGGTCGATTTTTCGCCACGGGCGCCGTGGTGGCGAAACTGGAAAGTGATGCTGCCGCTGTGGTGCGCGATCGGCGGGCTGGTGTGGCTGGGCTTGCACTTCAATGTCGACCGCAGCGTGATCGCCGGCAGCATGCTGGCCGTGGGGCTGATCTCCAATGCCTTTGCCTGGCTGCTGGGCATCATCATGCTGGTGCCGGTGATCGGCCCGCTCATCGTCAAGGTGCTGTCGATCGGCTTCATCTGGCTGCTCAACGCGGTCGGCTATCTGGTGTCCTACATCGCCATCCGGCGCGGCTATTCGAAGGACGTCCTGACCTATCGCGGACTCACGATCGCCCTCATCATCGGCATCGTGATCGGTTTCGTGCTGGGCAAGCTGATCTAGACTGCGGCCAGAATTGCGCGTGCCAGTCGCTGTAGTCCGTCGTTCGACAGGTCTTCCGCGTGAAAGACCTGATCGGCGGGCGTGGCGGCGTAATTCTTCGACAGCGATTTGAGATAGGTCGGGTCGTAGTGCTGGTCGAGCAGGGCGGCCACCAGTTCGGGCCATGCCCGTGCGTTGGCCAGCGCCTGCCACGCTGCGATGGTTTCGCTGCCGCGCAGGGGGGCGAGATAGTCGAGCTGACGATTGATCGTGTCCGGATCGTCCAGGAAGTGCACGTAGTCCTCGGTCAGCAGCCGGACCCGCGCCGCCAGGGGCACGTCCAGCCGCAGGCAGGTGCCGGCGCGCATGGCTGTGATCAGCGCATCGGGCACCCGCAGGGCGCCGATCTTCTTGCTTTCCGATTCGACGAAAACGGGGCGCATCGGATCGAATCGGCCGAGTGCGAACCAGATCGCGCTCTCGAAGTTTTTCTGGGAAGGCTGGGGCTGGCCCGGCAGCGCGCCCAGCAGCGAACCCCGATGCGCGGCCAGCGCTTCGAGATCCAGCACCTGGGCGCCTTCGCTGGCCAGGGCCAGCAGCAGGCGGCTCTTGCCGCTGCCGGTCGGGCCGCACACCACCCGATAGGTAAGCAGCCCCGGCAGGCGGCCGAGTTCGGCCACCACATGCCGGCGATAGGCCTTGTAACCGCCTTCGAGCTGTACCGCCCCGAAGCCGATTTTCTGCAGGACGTGCGTCAGTGAGCCGCTGCGGCTGCCACCACGCCAGCAGTACACCAGCGGGCGATACGATTTGGGCTTGTCGGCAAACCAGGCGTCCAGGTGCTGCGCGATATTGCGCGACACCAGTGCCGCACCGACCTTCTTGGCTTCGAATGACGAAACCTGCTTGTACAGGGTTCCGACCCGCGCGCGTTCGGCGTCGTTCAGCACGGGCAGGTTGATGGCACCCGGGATGTGGTCTTCCGTGAATTCGCCCGGGGAACGGACGTCGATGATGTCATTGAAGGCAGGGAGGTCTGCGACGGTGGCGGACAAACTGGGCTCAACTTTCGGGCAAGGACAGGGAGAAATACCTGGAATTCGCTATTGTCCCACGGCAGGCTGCGACGACAAAAACGGGCCCGGCCCATGCTACGGGCATTCCGATGGAATCCCGCCAGTGCGGGGCGAGTTCTGGCTTACGTAAATGAAGGGAGCAACAGTAACGGCGTCAATGGCCGGCAGACAGGCTGCCGCCACGATGATCGGGGCACCGTCGTTGACGGGGTGCCCGCGTCGGGAGGGGCTAAACGACCTTGAGCGTTGCGGATTTGCGGTCTTCTGCGCGCCGGCTTGACACCTTGCGGCGATCAGCCGTGATTTCAGGCGGAAGTGCCGCATCGCGCGGAGCAATGCGCCGGTCGCCGAGGCGGCGTTCCAGGGGAATAAATTCAACGTGGTAAACGGGAAGGGCCGACATCGGAAGCATCCTTGGTTGTCGAGATATTGACAATTTTAGTCAACATATCGACATCCGCACAAGGAAAAAAGGACCGATAAGCGGATTATTTCATCCGTTGGTCGGCATTACGCAACAGATTGGCGTTAGCTGTTGCGAATGATGCGCTGCTTTTCGCGCTGCCATTCGCGCTCTTTTTCCGCGGCGCGCTTATCGTGCTGCTTCTTGCCCTTGGCCAGCCCGATTTCCAGCTTGATGCGCCCCTTGGAATAGTGCATGTCGAGCGGCACCAGGGTGAAACCGGCGCGTTCGGTCTTGCCGATCAGCTTGTTGATTTCCGCTGCGTGCAGCAGCAGCTTGCGCGAGCGCGTGGGGTCGGGGTGGATGTGGGTGGAAGCAGTGGGCAGCGGGCTGATGTGGCAGCCGATCAGGAACACTGCGCCATTTTTGACGACGACATAGGCTTCCTTCAGCTGCACGCGGCCGGCGCGAATCGCCTTCACTTCCCAGCCTTCGAGGACGAGGCCGGCTTCGAACCGCTCCTCGATGAAGTAATCGTGAAAGGCTTTTTTGTTGTCGGCGATGCTCATGGGGGACGGCCTTGCGTACAATCCTTGATTTTACAAGGCTTCAGGCACCCATGGCGCGTGTGGAAAAAAGTGTGCTGGTCGCACACCCCCCCGAACGCATGTTCGAACTGGTCGACCGGGTCGAGGATTACCCCGAGTTCCTGCCCTGGTGCGGTGGAACCGAACTGAAATTGCGTGACGCGCACCGCACGGTGGCGACGATTCATATCGCCTACCTGGGCATCCGCCAGAGCTTCACCACGGAAAATATCAAGACGCATCCGCGCGAAATGCGCATCACCCTTCAGGACGGTCCGTTTTCCGAACTGGAGGGCGACTGGTCGTTTCTCCCGCTGGGAGCCGATGCCTGCAAGGTGACGTTTCGCCTCCACTACGTGTTTTCCAGCCGGTTGCTGGAAACTGTCCTGGCGCCGGTTTTCAGCCATATCACCAATACTTTTGTCGACGCCTTCGTGCGCCGCGCAGACGAGGTCTATGCCACATGAATGCAGCCACAATCAACGTCGAGGTGATTTACGCCCTTCCCGAACGGCAGCCCCTGTTGCGGATCCAGCTGGCTGAAGGCGCGACGGTGGAAGACGCGATTCGTCAGTCCGGCGTGCTGGACATCTTTCCCGACATCGATCTCGCCAGGAACAAGGTCGGGATTTTCAGCAAGCTGGTCAAGCTGGACGAGAAGCTGCGCGACAAGGACCGGGTGGAAATCTACCGTCCGCTGATCGCCGATCCCAAGGAGGTGCGCCGCAAACGTGCGGAAGAGGGCAAGGTCACCAAAAAAGGCGGGGGCGATGCCGCTGCGGGGAAAGCCACGGAAGCAGACGCGTCCGATGCGGCATAAAACCGCACCGGCTGTCTAAACCGTATTTATTTGCAGAAATCGGCCACGGCCTTTTGGCTGCTGGCCAGCTGGCGTGCACGCGCGTCGTCGTCCATGTAGGTGCGCTGTCCGGCGGCATCCGTGGTGTAGACGCGCGGGCTGTTTTGCAGGGTGCTGAGATTGTTGCGCGCTTTGGCGCAGTTTTCGCGTTGCACGCGCGCCTGCTCGGCTTCTTTATCGGCCTTGGCGCGTGCTTCGTCGGCTTCCTTGCGGCGCTTTTGGTAGGCCTGGTCCTTGGCGTCGAGCGATTGCACGGCCTGGGACGTGATATCGGCCTGACCCGCTGCGTTGTTTTTGATGACCTGGGCCTTCACCGTCGGGGGCTGGTCGGAGTAATGCGTCTTGCCCTGGCCATCCGTCCATTTATACAGATCGGCATGCGCGGGGGCGGCAACCGCCAGGGCGCAAAAAAACAAAAGCCTCCCGGCGCGAATCCGGAAGGCCTGGCTGATGGGGCGGCGTGAATTAGTCACCGACCTTGAGCAGGGGTTCATTGAGTTGGGCTAGCCCTTTCTGGGCCTGGCTGCTGGCAAACTTGGCATCCTTCAGGACGGATGCGCTGTCGCCTTTTTCAGCAGCGGCTTCTGCGGCCTTGAGTGCGTTGTCTGCCGTCGTCCACAAGGCGTTCTTGGCCTTGGCGGCCTTGACGTCGGCCTGGGCGGTGGCGAGGGCGGCCTGGGCTTCGGCGCTGATCGTGGCTTTGGCCGGGGTGGCCTGGCTGCTCGACGGCTGGGCATTCATATCCGCACAGCCAGACAGACCCAACAGGGCTACGGAAGTCAGTACAAGCAAAGCTTTGGACATTGTTTTATCTCCTCGAGTTGTATGGCGTTCAGGTCGGGCC
>JAJZRT010000406.1 GCA_021802595.1 Pseudomonadota bacterium | reverse complement strand
TCTCCGGCCGCCAGGCTGCAGGCCATCGCCAACGAGATGATCGCCCAGCGCGGCGTCATCACCGGGCGGCTCGAATTGCTGGCGGCGGTGATTCCGCCGCTGCATGCGCCCGGCAGTCCCTCCTGATCTAACGACTGGATTTCATATGGCACAAACGATCAATCCCGTTTCCCCGGCGCTGTTCCTGTGGGAAGAAGCCCTGCCCGGCGGCTGCCACTGGTCGGGCATCATCCGCCGCGGCAATGCGCTCAGGCTGACCGACCTGTCGGGCCGCGCCAACGTTTCGGCGCTGTTCTACAACGCCGAGGAAAAGCTCGAGCGCTACAACATGCCCGACACCCTGAAGGCGCAGCACACCGCGCACCTCACGACGGGCCACGCGCTCTATTCGGACATGGGCCACGTGCTGTGCTCGGTCATCGCGGATACCTGCGGCTGGCACGATACCGTGTGCGGCGCCAGCAACGCCGAAATGGTCAGGGCGAAATACGGCGAGGCCGCCTACCAGACCCACCGCAATGCCATGCACCGCAACGGCCGCGATGGCCTGCTGGTCGAACTGGGCAAATGGGGCCTGGGCAAGCGCGACGTGGTGCCGAACGTGAACTTCTTCAGCAAGGTCGCTGCCGACGACGCCGGCCGGCTGCACTTCGATGAGTCGAGTTCGCGCCCTGGTGCATATGTGGATCTGCGCTTCGAGATGAACGTGCTGGTCGTGCTGTCCGCCGCGCCGCATCCGCTTGACCCGCGCCCCGGCTATGCGCCGGGCGATGTCATGCTGACCGCATGGAAAGCCGGTTCGCCGGCAGCGGACGACGTCTGTCGCAACAGTTGCGCCGAGAACCAGCGCGGCTTCTACCAAACCGAAATCCTGTATCGCTGAGGCCCACCATGAGCACCTTCAACCTCGTCGAAAGTCCCTTCGATCCCAGGCTCGCCGTCGTCGACGCCGTCGTCAACGCCGGCGATCCGTGGCTGCATGAAATCAGGAAGGGCCAGGTCTTCCGCATCCTCGACCTCGAAGGCAACCAGGCGGTCGACACCCTGTTCTACAACGCGCATGACCCCGAGGAGCGCTACAGCGCCGCCGATACCGTGCGCGCGCAGGGCGCGCTCTACCTCACCGCCGGCACGCACCTGATGTCGACCGAAGGCAATGTCATGCTGACCATCACCGCCGACACCTGCGGCCGCCACGACACCCTCGGCGGCGCCTGCTCGTGCGAGAGCAACACCGTGCGCTACGCGCTGGACAAGCGGCCGATGCATTCCTGCCGCGACAGCTTCCTGCACGCGCTGGCGCACTATGACGGCGGGCTCACCAAGCGCGACATCACCAGCAACATCAATTTCTTCATGAACGTGCCGGTGACGCCCGAAGGCGAGCTCAGCTTCGCCGACGGCGTGTCGGCACCCGGCAAGTACGTCGAGATGCGTGCCGAGATGGACGTGCTGTGCCTCATCTCCAACTGCCCGCAGCTCAACAACCCTTGCAACGCCTACAATCCAACGCCGGTACGGGTGCTGATCTGGGACGTGCCGAACTGACCCAGTAAGCAAGGCCCGGTTCCAGCCCGGGCGGCCCTTCGACAAGCTCAGGGCGAACGGGCTGAGGGTTGTATTGGTATCCGGCAAACCTGGCTACCGTTCGGGCTGAGCTTGTCGAGGCCTGTCCTGAGCCTGCCGAAGCGGCCATGTGCCCACTCGGACAAGCCTTCCGGCGAGTTCAGGACGAACGGACTTGAAATGAGCAGGGAATCCGGGTTTAACGATCCACGGCGGGACGTCCCGCCGCGCAGAACCAAAGCGGGACGCCCCGCAAGGAAGCACATATGTTCGACAAGGTCCTCATTGCCAACCGCGGCGCCATCGCCTGCCGCATCATCCGCACCCTTCGCAGAATGGGGGTGAAATCGGTCGCCGTCTATTCCGAGGCAGACCGCCATTCGCTGCACGTGCGGCTCGCCGACGAAGCGGTCGAGATCGGCCCGGCGCCGGCGGCGCAGAGCTACCTGCGCGCCGAGAAGATTCTTGAAGCGGCGAAGGCCACCGGCGCCCAGGCGATCCACCCCGGCTACGGCTTCCTGTCCGAGAATCCCGGCTTCGCCGAGGACTGCGCCGCCGCCGGCATCGCCTTCATCGGGCCGAGCCCCGAGCAGATGCGCGCCTTCGGCCTCAAGCACACCGCGCGCGATCTCGCCGAAAAGAACCGTGTGCCGCTCTTGCCCGGTTCCGGTCTGCTCTCCGACGCCGGCCATGCCCAGGCCGAGGCCGCGCGCATCGGCTACCCGGTGATGCTGAAAAGCACCGCCGGCGGCGGCGGCATCGGCATGCGCCTGATCTGGAGTGCCGACGAACTGGTGGAAGCTTTTCAGTCGGTGGAACGGCTGGCGCGCGCCAACTTCAAGGAGGCCGGCATCTTCCTCGAAAAATACGTCGAGCACGCGCGCCACATCGAGGTGCAGATCTTCGGCGACGGCCGCGGTCATGTCGTCGCGCTGGGCGAGCGCGATTGCTCGGTGCAGCGGCGCAACCAGAAGGTCATCGAGGAAACCCCGGCGCCCGGTCTCACCGAGATTCAGAGGACCAATCTTCTTTCCACCGCAGTGCGTCTGGGCGAAGCAGTCGGCTACCGTTCTGCCGGCACGGTCGAGTTCGTCTACGACACGCAGAGCGGCGAGTTCTATTTCCTCGAAGTGAACACGCGCCTGCAGGTCGAGCACGGCGTCACCGAGGAGGTGACTGGCGTCGACCTGGTCGAATGGATGGTCAGGGAGGCTGCCGGCGAACTCGATTTGTCCGGCTTCGGGGCCAGCCCTGAGGGCGCCTCCATGCAGGTGCGCCTCTACGCTGAAGACCCGGGCAAGGATTTCCAGCCCGCCGCGGGCGTGCTGACCGAAGTCGTGTTCCCGCCGGATGTGCGCATCGAAACCTGGGTCGAGCGCGGCAGCGACGTCCCGCCGTTCTACGATCCCATGGTCGCGAAGCTCATCGTCAAGGGTAAAGACCGGGCCGAGGCGCTGGAGAAGATGCAGCAACTGCTGGCCAGGACCCGTGTCGCCGGCATCGAGACCAACCTCGGCTACCTCGCGCAGATCGTGCGTGACGCGGTGTTCAGGGAAGGCCGCCAGACCACGCGCTACCTCAATGCCTTCCATTACCGCCCGGCGACGCTCGACGTGATCGAGCCCGGCGTGCAGTCGAGCATCCAGGACTGGCCGGGCCGCACCGGCTACTGGGATGTCGGCGTGCCGCCGTCCGGCCCGATGGACGCACTGGCGCTGCGCCTCGCCAACCGGCTGGCCGGCAATGCCGAGGGCTCGGCCGCGCTGGAACTGACCGTGGCGGGCCCCACGCTGCGCTTCAACTGCGACGCGCAGATCGCGTTCGCCGGCGCCGACATGGGCGCCGAACTCGACGGCCGGCCGCTTGCCAACTGGGCCGCGCATGCGGTGAAGGCCGGCAGCATCCTCAAGCTTGGCGCGATCCGGGACAGCGGCTGCCGCACCTATCTCGCGGTGCGCGGCGGCTTCGACGTGCCGGACTACCTCGGCAGCAAATCGACCTTCACGCTGGGGCAGTTCGGCGGCCACGCCGGGCGCACGCTGCGCGTCGGCGACGTGCTGCACATCACGGCGGCCGGGGATGCCGCCATCGAGAACGCGCTGCCGGCGGCACTGATTCCGGCCTACAGCCACGCCTGGGAAATCGGCGTGCTCTATGGCCCGCACGGCGCGCCGGACTTCTTCACCGACGCCGACATCGACATGTTCTTCGGCACAAATTGGGAGGTCCATTACAACTCCAGCCGCACCGGCGTGCGGCTGATCGGCCCGCGCCCCGAATGGGCGCGCAAGGACGGCGGCGAGGCCGGGCTGCATCCGTCCAACATCCACGACAACGCCTACGCGATCGGCGCGGTCGACTTCACCGGCGACATGCCGGTCATCCTCGGCCCGGACGGCCCCAGTCTCGGCGGCTTCGTCTGCCCGGCGACCATCGTCCAGGCCGAACTGTGGAAGCTGGGCCAGCTGCGTCCCGGCGATACCGTGCGCTTCAAGCGATTGAGCCAGGGGGAGGCCGAGCACCTGGAAGCGGCGCAGGATGCCGCCATTGCCGGCCTCGCTGCCCCGGCCGCGCCTGCATTGATCGCAGACAGCGGCCCGCTCGCCGAGCCGGTGCTGCACCGCACCCCCGACACCGACAACCCCGTCGCCGTGGTCTACCGCCGTGCCGGCGACAAATACCTGCTGGTCGAATACGGCCCGCTGGTGCTCGACCTCAACCTGCGCTTCCGCGTGCACGCGCTGATGACGCAGCTTCAGGCGATGGCCGTGCCGGGCATCCTCGACCTTACCCCGGGTATCCGCTCGCTGCAGGTGCACTACGATTCGCGCGTGCTGCCGCTGTCGAAATTGATGGATCTGCTGCTGGCTGCGGAGAAGGCGCTGCCCGCCATCGAGGACATGCAGGTGCCGACCCGCATCGTGCACCTCCCGCTGTCGTGGGGCGACGCCGCGACGAAACTGGCGATCGAGAAATACATGCAGTCGGTGCGCAAGGACGCGCCCTGGTGCCCGAGCAACATCGAGTTCATCCGCCGCATCAACGGCCTCGACAGCATCGAGGAGGTGAAGCGCATCGTCTTCGACG
>JAJZRT010000405.1 GCA_021802595.1 Pseudomonadota bacterium | reverse complement strand
AGGGGTTCCGGATGGCCCGAACGTCCAGCGCGATGGCATCAGTGGGCCGAACGTGCCATGCCGGACCTTGCCTGAACGTCTGCTGTTGCAACATGGATGCATGACACTGCCTCCCGTAGCGACTGGCCAGAGCCATTGCGAAACAGCGCTGAAAAATCGGATGCCTCGGCGCCTCTGGAACGTGGCTGGATGCGACGGTTGGTTTGCCGGCTACATCACGCGCCTCAAATGGTTTGTTGTCCTCAAATTGGGAGAAATTCATGAAACGCATGCAATTCGTTCTGGCGCTGGCACTGGCGGGCTCCATGGGGTCGGCCGTGGCGGCGGGCCCTGGCTATCTGGGCGATCTGGTTGGCCAGGACGTTTCCATTGGCAACACCATCTCCGGTTTCGGCACGCCGATCGCGGATATCTACAGCTTCGATATCGGCACGATGACGTCGGAGGCCATTGCCACGAGCGTGAAAGTGAAGCTGCAATTCGGCTCCGGCAGCACGCCCGTTTACGACATCAGCAATTTCGCGATCACCCTGAAGGACGTCAATGGCATCGTTTATGGAACCGACAACACCTTCGATCCCAGCGGTGCGCTGAATCTCAGCGCCATCCTGTTGCCGTCCACGGTTGCTGCGCCCGGGTTCTACCAGTTCGTCGTGACCGGCACCACGGCCGGAACCGCCGGCGGCATCTATGCGGGCGCATTGAGCGCCGCGCCCGTTCCCGAACCCAGAACGTGGCTGACGCTGCTGGCCGGCCTCGGCCTGGTCGGCATGATGGTGGAGCGTGCCAAGCGCAGGGCAGGATAGCGCGCCGTTGCAACGGACAGCACCACGTTCTCCTCCATCCGTGGTGTTCTACAGGATTCTCCTGTAGTGCTTGCGGGCCACATGGCCCGCTTTTTTTTTCGGACGGACATCGTGTGGATCGGGCGCTGCGTCCCGGTCTGGAGTCTGTCCCGGAAGCCCGGTTCTGCATCGTGGCCAGAACAGCCGCTCAAGTTATTGGGGGCAACCGTCGCTTTACATGCTGTTTGCATGCATCATGAATGCCAAGCGACCTGCTGTCTTGACCGGATGCGCCCATTTAACCTTGCCTGCCACCTTGCTCTGACCTACCGGCTTGCCGCGCTGCTGGCAGGCCTGCTATTTACTGTCGCGGCCATTGCCGATGCGCGGGAAGTACGCGTCGGGGTCTATGAAAATCCACCCAAGATCATGGCGGGTCCGGATGGCCAGCCGAGCGGCATTTTCGGTGATCTGCTGACCGAGATCGCCCGCCAGGAAGGCTGGACGATCCATCCGGTCCCCTGCAAATGGGAAGCCTGTCTGGCCGAGCTGCAGGCCGGCCGGATCGATCTGCTTCCGGACGTGGCCAGGACGGCGGCGCGCGAAAAGCAGTTCGACTTCCATGCCGAGCCGGCCCTGCAGAGCTGGTCGGCCCTCTATGTCCCGTCGACGGATCGGGTCAATTCGATGCTCGATTTCAAGGGCAGGCGCATCGCCGTACTCAAAGGCTCCGTTCAGGAAAGCTATCTCCGCCAGCTGTTCGCGGGCTTCGGCGTCGACGTGACGCTGGTCCCGGTCACGTCGTTCGATGAGGGATTCGCGCTGGTCGAGCAGGGCCGGGCCGACGCCGCGGCTGTCAATTACAACTACGGGGAGTTCAATGCCCGTCGCTACGACCTGATGGCCTCCTCGATCATGTTCCTGCCGTCCCGGCTGTTCTTTGCCGCGCCCCACGGCACGAACGCCGACCTCCTGGCTGCGATAGACCGTCATCTGGCGGCCTGGCAGGCCAGCGAAGGGTCGCCTTACTACAAGGTGCTGGCGCGGTGGATGGCGCAGCCGTCCCCCATCGCCTGGCCAGCCTGGTGGCGCTGGGCGGCAGGGGGCGTCCTGGCAGTCGTCCTGATCGTGGTAGCGATGAATCGCATGCTGCGCCGCCAGGTGCGCGCCCAGACGGCGCGACTCGAAACGGATCTGGTGCAGCTCCGGCAGGCTGATGAGGCCTTGAGCCGGCAGCACGGCATTTTCCGGTCGTTGATCCGCACCATTCCGGATCTGGTCTGGCTCAAGGATAAGGATGGTGTCTACCTCGCCTGCAACGACCGTTTCGAGAAACTCTATGGCGCGGCGGAACAGGATATCGTCGGCAGGACGGATTACGATTTCGTCGATCGCGAACTGGCCGATTTCTTCCGCGCGCACGACCGCGCGGCCATGGCGGCCGGCAAGCCGTCCACCAACGAAGAGTGGCTGAGCTTTGCCTCGGATGGTTACCGCGGCCTGTTCGAGACGACCAAGACGCCGATGCTGGATGCGGACGGGCGCCTCATCGGCGTGCTCGGCATCGCGCATGACATCACCCGACGCAAGCAGGTCGAGCAGGCGCTGCGGGAAAGCGAGGAGCATCTGAAAGAAGCCCAGGTCCTGGCCCACCTGGGCAACTGGAGTCTGGACCTGACGAATGGCTCCGCCGTCTGGTCCGACGAGGAATATCGCCTTCTCGGTTATGCACCCGGGAGCGTCGTTCCGTCATCGGAGGCCTTTCTGAAAGCAGTCCACCCGGAGGACATCGCGGCTGTGACGGCTGAAATGCAGCGTGCCATGAATCCGCACGAAACGAGGCCCTATCACATCGTGCACCGTATTGTCGGTGTGGCGGGCGAACGCTTCGTCGAGCAGCTTGGCAAGGTCAGCTTCGACACGCAGGGACAGCCCATCAGCATGTTCGGCACCACGGCGGACATCACCGAGCGCAAACGCATCGAAAGCCAGATCGAGCACCTGGCCTACCATGACCAGCTGACCACGCTGCCGAACCGCGCACTTTTTCTGGATCGCCTGGGCCAGGCCCTGGCGGCCTGCCGGCGCCAGAAGCGTTACGGCGCCGTGATGTTCGTGGACCTGGATCAGTTCAAGCGCATCAACGATGTCCATGGCCACACGATAGGCGACAGCGTCCTCAAGGACGTGGCCCAGCGGCTTCGCCACTATCTCCGGCAGGACGACACCGTGGCGCGCTTCGGTGGCGATGAGTTTGTCATCCTCCTGCCCGAGCTGTCGAGCGAACAGGAGCCGGCCGCCACCCTTGCGCTTTCGGTGGCCGAGAAGATCCGCGCCGCGCTGGAGCAGCCCATCCGCATCGACGGCCAGGACTACCTCGCCACCGCCAGCATCGGCGTTTCCCTGTTCCCGAAGCAGGGCGAGACTGTGGACGATCTGATCCGCGAGGCCGATATCGCCATGTACCGGGCCAAGGACAGCGGCCGCAACGCGCTCATGTTCTTCGAGCACACCATGCAGGAACACATCGCCGAGCGCTATGCCCTGGAGCGCGACCTGCGTGACGCGGTGAAGAACGGGGCCCTGGCGCTCTTCCTGCAATCCCAGGTGAACGCGGGCGGAGACGTCATCGGTGCCGAAGCGCTCGTGCGCTGGCAGCATCCGACGCGCGGCCTGGTCGCGCCCGCCGCCTTCATCCCGCTGGCGGAGGAAACCGGCCTCATCATTCCCATCGGCGAATGGGTGCTGCGCGAAACCTGCCGCCTGCTCGTCCGCTTGAATGAGTCCGGGCTAAGCCTGCGCCTGGCGGTCAACGTGAGCCCGCGCCAGTTCCGCCAGGCCAATTTCGTGACCCGGGTCAGGGAGATCCTCTCCGAGACGGGGGCCGACCCGCTCTACCTGACGCTGGAGATCACGGAAAACCTGCTGGTCGAGCAGGCCTCGGAGGTCGTGTCGCGCATGCTGGAGCTGTCGGACCTCGGGATACGCTTCGCTATCGACGATTTCGGTACCGGGTATTCGTCACTCGCCTACCTCAAGCGCCTGCCGCTGAACGAGTTGAAGATCGACAAGAGCTTCGTTCAGGATGTTCCCTATGACCTCAACGATGTCGCGCTGGTGGAAACCATCCTCGCCATGGCCCGCCACCTGCGCTTCGAGGTGTTGGCCGAAGGGGTGGAGACCCGGTCGCAGCTGGAATTCCTGACCGCCCATGGCTGCAGGCTTTTCCAGGGATACCACTTCCACCGTCCCCAGCCGGCGGAGGATTGGCTGGCCCAGGTGAACCGCCCGATTGCCCAGGCCGACCGGTAGCGGTATGGCCGCTGCTTCGGGGGATGCCGTTGCTCAGATGAAGCGGTCCTGGATCAGGGCAGCGTCGGACAGACGAGCTTGGCGTCCGCGCGGCCGCTGGTCGCCAGGGCGGGGGCGGGGTGCGATCCCGCTGCGGTCTCCGGGGGCTCGACAGGCTGCGCTTCGGTCACCAGTCGCCGGCCGAAGGGCATGCGGCGCTGGTCGATGAAGAGGCTGCTGCCGTCGATGCGCTTGGCCATCCGCTTGGCTTCGGAGGCGGCGCGCGCCACTTCCTGGTACTGGTGGAAATGGCTGGGGTCGACCAGCACGGCGCCGATGGACAGGGTCACCAATGCATGGAAGGCCATGGCGCCGCGCCGGTCCTCGCTACGGTAGCCACCGGCTTCCACATGCTCGGGATTGAACAGGGGCAGGCATTCGCGATCGAACCGGGCCAGCATGCCGTGGCAGCGTATCTCCCAGTCGAGGCTCTGGAACAGGACGACAAAATCGTCGCCGCCGATGTGGCCGACGAAGTCGAGTTCCGGATTGCTGCTCTCGCGCAGGATGCGCGCCAGCA
>JAJZRT010000404.1 GCA_021802595.1 Pseudomonadota bacterium | reverse complement strand
TCGGCCGGAACAGGGTCTTTGCTTGACGCAGCACGGGTGATGCGGATAATCACCCCACACATTTTTTAGGAGCACCGCCATGAATGCAGCAACCGAAATGGAATCCCCGCTGATCTTTACCGATAGCGCCGCCAGCAAGGTCAAGAGCCTGATCGACGAGGAAGGCAACCCTGACCTGAAACTGCGCGTGTTCGTCTCCGGTGGCGGCTGTTCCGGTTTCCAGTACGGCTTCACCTTCGACGAGGCGCAGAATGCCGACGACACCGTGATGGTGAAAAACGGCGTCACCCTGCTGGTCGATTCGATGAGCTTCCAGTATCTGGTGGGCGCCGAGATCGATTATTCGGAAGGCCTGGAAGGCGCGCAGTTCGTGATCAAGAACCCGAACGCCACCACCACCTGCGGCTGCGGCTCGTCGTTCTCGGCGTAAGCGCTGTCAGGTCAACAAAAAAGCGGCTTCGGCCGCTTTTTTCATTGGAGCATCGCGGCTTCGGCCGCTTTTTCTGTTCCTGTGGCGACTTCAAGCCGGATAAATCGCGCCCAGAATGCGTTCGCCCCGCGCGCCGGTGACCGCCGGCAGGTTGCCCGGCGCACCGTGCAGCGTCTGTCGTGCCAGCCAGGCGAAGGCGAGCGCTTCCACCCAGTCCGGGTCGATGCCCAGCGCGGCGGTGGTCGCCACCCGGATGCCCGGCAGATGGGCGCGGATGCGTTGCACCAGGGCGCCGTTGTGCGCGCCGCCGCCGCAGAGATAGAGTTCCTGCGCGCCAGCGCATTCGCGCTTCACCGCGTCGGCGAGGCTGGTGGCGCTGAACTCGAGTAGGGTGGCCTGCACGTCGGCGGGGGCGAGGGGCTCGCTCAATCCATTAAGAAGTGCATCCAGCCAGTCCACGTTGAACTGTTCGCGTCCTGCGCTCTTGGGCAGGGGGCGTTGCAGGTATTCATGCTGTGTCAGTGTCGCCAGCAGGCCGGGGTGGACGGTTCCGCTGGCGGCCCAGGTGCCGTCGCGGTCGTAATGGGCGCCGTGGTGGCGTTTGATCCACGCATCCAGCAGCATGTTGCCGGGGCCGGTGTCCCAGCCGCGCACCGGACCGCCTGCCGGCAAGTCGGTGATGTTGGCAATGCCGCCGATATTGGCAATGGCGCGGTGAGCATCGGGTGCCCGTAGAACCCTGGCGTGGAAGGCTGGAACCAGCGGCGCGCCCTGACCGCCGGCCGCGATGTCGCGGCTGCGGAAATCGGCCACGACCGTGATGCGGGTGAGTTCGGCCAGCAGGGACGCGTTGCCGATCTGCAGGGTATAGCCCTCTGCGGGGCGGTGACGCAGGGTCTGGCCGTGGCAACCGATCGCCCGCACCCTGGCGGGGTCGAGTCCGGTCAGAAGGGCGCTGGTCGCCTCTGCGTAAAGGCGGGCCAACGTGTTGGCGGCAATGGCGGCAAGATGGATTTCATCGGGCTGCGGCGCGTGCAGCGCGAGCAATTGTGCGCGCAGGCCGTCCGGGTAGGGCAGGTAATGGGTATGGAGGAGGCGGGGTTCGCCGGAGGGGGCTATCTCCGCGAGAACTGCGTCGACACCATCCAAGCTGGTGCCGGACATGAGGCCGACATACTGTTCGGCCTCATGCGTCAGGTTTGGACTCAATCGAGCGCGGCGAGGTTGGTGCCGCGCAGCAGGCCCAGCTTGTCAGCCCAGCTCGCGGTCTGCTGCAGGAAGCGCGCACGTTGTGCAGCCGCCAGCGGGGGCGATCCGGGCAGCTTGACGGACAAGGGGTTGTAGGGCTTGCCCGCAATCCGGACCTCGTAATGCAGATGCGGCCCGGTTGCGATACCGGTGGCGCCGACATAGGCAATGACGTCGCCCTGGCTGACGGCGCGGCCTGGCCGGATGCCGGGGGCAAAGGCGCTCAGGTGGCCATAATAGGTTTCATAGCCGTTCTGGTGCCGCAGGATGACGAGGTTCCCGTAGCCGCCCTTGCGGCCTGCAAATTCAACCGTGGCGTCGCCGGTGGCCTTGACGCGGGTGCCGGTCGGTGCGCCGAAGTCGACGCCCGTATGGGCGCGCGCATAGCCCAGCACGGGATGCATGCGGGAACTGCTGAAGTTGGAGGTGACGCGGGAGAATTCGAGCGGCGAACGCAGGAAACCCTTCTTCAGGGATTCGCCTTCGGGAGTGTAGTAGCTTTCATGTCCGGCCGGGTCGCGGTAGAGGACGGCGCGGTGAACCTTGCCGGCATTGACGAACTCGGCGGCCAGCAGTTCGCCGGTGGAAACGGGTTCGCCGTTGCGGTAGTTGACCGTGTAAATGACCGAGAAGGTATCGCCGCGGCGCAGATCTTCGCGGAAATCCAGGCTGGTCGAGAAGGTTTCGGCCATTTTGTCGGCAATCTTGTCGGGGATGCCGGCGCTGTCGGTGGCGCCGTAGAGCGACGACACGATGTGGCCGGAACGCATGACCACGCGGGTTTCGATCTGGTCGCTGCTGTCCTGGGCGACATAGCTGTCACCTTGGCGCAGGACCGTCAGGGCCGGGCCGTCGTGGCGTTCAAACCGGATGCTCAGCAGTTGGCCGTCCGGCGTGGTGGTGGCCTGGATGCGCTTTCCCGAGCGGATGCTCGTCGCCAGTTGGCGCACTGCATCGGTGACCAACAGGCGCTGGATTTCCAGGTCGTCGATTTTGAGCCGGCCCAGCGCGCTGGCGACCGTGTCGCCTGACTGGATCACGGTTTCGCGTTCAAACGTGCCGGTGTTTGCTGCGCCCGCCAGCGCCGGCAGGGCGATGGCTTCGGTAATCGTCTGCGGCGTGATGTCGGTCGTGGTGGTGTCGGGTGCCAGACCGAAGGCGGCAACGACGCCGAAAAGCGGCAGGCTGGAGAGTGCAACCAGGGTGCGCAGGCTGAAGCGGCGTTCCGCTCCGGTCATGCGATCGGTTAAGATTCTCAGTTTGGTGAGCGGCATGGACCGTTTCCCTTCCGTATTCGAGCCGGAAGTCTAACACAAATGACCGCCGGGAATTTTGTTCAATCCAAACAGCAACTTGCGCGCGCTGGGTGAAGTGGTATTCATGTTTTACGGTCAGGTCTGGGCAAACTTGACCCGTACAGAGAGGAAATTGATGCAGGACGCTTTGCAGGAAATCAAGCGTGGTGCCGACGAACTGCTGGTCGAGGCCGAGCTGGTCGAAAAACTGAAAACGGGCCGGCCGTTGCGGATCAAGGCGGGGTTCGACCCGACCGCACCGGATCTGCATCTGGGGCACACCGTGCTGCTGAACAAGCTGCGCCAGTTCCAGGTGCTGGGGCACAAGATCATTTTCCTGATCGGGGATTTCACCGGCATGATCGGCGACCCCACCGGAAAGAACACCACGCGCCCGCCGCTGACCCGTGAAGCGGTGGCCGAAAACGCCAAGACCTACCAGGAACAGGTGTTCAAGATCCTCGACCCCACCCTGACCGAGGTGCGCTTCAATTCGGAGTGGATGGAAAAGCTGGGTTCGGTCGGCATGATCCGGCTGGCGGCGACCCATACTGTTGCGCGCATGCTGGAGCGTGACGACTTCCACAAGCGCTATAACAGCCAGCAGCCGATCGCGATCCACGAATTTCTGTACCCGCTGATCCAGGGCTATGACTCGGTTGAACTCAAGGCGGACGTTGAACTGGGCGGCACCGACCAGAAATTCAACCTGTTGATGGGGCGCGAGTTGCAGAAGCATCACGGTCAGGCCCCGCAGTGCATCCTGACCATGCCGCTGCTGGAAGGAATGGACGGCATTAACAAGATGTCGAAGTCGCTGGGCAACTACATTGGCATCAACGAGCCGCCACAGGAGATTTTCGGCAAGCTGATGTCGATCTCGGACGATCTCATGTGGCGCTACATCCAGTTGCTGTCGTTCGAGTCGCTCTCGACCATCGAGGGCTGGAAGCGGCAGGTTGCCGACGGAGCCAACCCGCGCGATATCAAGGTCGGCTTTGCGCAGGAGATTGTGGCGCGTTTCCACGGCCGGGCGGCGGCGACGCAGGCGCTGGCCGAGTTCGAGGCGCGCTTCCAGCGTGGCGCACTGCCTGACGACATGCCGGAAATCAGCCTGCCGGGCGTCGATGGTGTCTTGCTGGTCCCGCAGTTGCTGAAACTGGCCGGGCTGGTGCCGAGCACCTCTGACGCCATTCGCCAGATTGCCGGCGGCGGTGTCCGGATCGACGGTGAACGCGTGGCGGACAAAGGCGTGAGCGTGCCCGTGGGTGCGACCGTGGTGGCCCAGGTCGGCAAGCGAAAATTTGCCCGCGTGACGATTATTTGAAAATTAATTTGAGAAAAGTGTTGACGGATGTTTTCTGCTCTGTAGAATGCGCACCTTCTCGAAACGCAGCGAGAAACGCGAAAAGCGGAACGCGCTGCTAATCGATTGATCTTTAACAATTTACAGCCGATAGGTGTGGGTGTTGTGGTGGTAGCTGGGCCTGCTTAGGCGGGTTTGGCGACTAGCATAGATGCTCACACTTTGATGAAGTAATTCATTTGAGTTGAGCGATAGAAGTATTTGAAGTAATTGCAGAGATTGAACTGAAGAGTTTGATCCTGGCTCAGATTGAACGCTGGCGGAATGCTTTACACATGCAAGTCGAACGGCAGCACGGGAGCTTGCTCCTGGTGGCGAGT
>JAJZRT010000403.1 GCA_021802595.1 Pseudomonadota bacterium | reverse complement strand
CCCATCCTCGGTGCGATGGAACGCATCGCCGAATCGCAATCCGGCGTGATCGTACTGCTGCACCGCCCGGAAACGGCCGATGCGCTGCTGCACCGCATCAATCCGCCGCCGGCCGTATCGCGCAAGGTCGACCTGCGCGACTACGGCATCGGCGCACAGATCCTGCGCGATCTCGGCGTCGGCAAGATGAAGCTGCTGGCCAGCCCGCGCAAGATGCCCGCAATGGACGGTTTCGGGCTGGAAGTCACCGGTTATTCCGAAAAGGCATGAGCCACAGATAAAAGGACGCACGATGGGAACCCACAAGGACAATTTCTCCGAACTCGACCCGGTCTACCAGGGCAAGGGCATGAAGATCGGCATCGTCATGAGCCGCTTCAACCGCGACATCTGCGAGGGCCTGCTGTCCGCCTGCGAGGCGGAACTGCTGCGCCTCGGCGTGTCCCGGGACGACGTGCTGCTGGTCGACGTGCCCGGCGCGCTGGAACATCCGCTGGCATTGCAGGAACTGGCGCTGTCCGAAAAGTACGATGCGCTGATCGCCCTCGGCGCCGTGGTACGCGGCGACACCTACCATTTCGAAGTCGTCTCGAACGAGTCCGCGCGCGGCATCCTCGACGTCCAGCTGAAAACCGGCGTGCCCATCGCCAACGCCATCCTCACCGTGGATACCGAGGAACAGGGCCACAAGCGCATGGCCGAAAAGGGCCGCGACGCCGCACGCGTGGCGATCGAAATGGCCAACCTGCTGAAGCGTCTCTGAGATGGCCGGTTCCCGCAAGGTCGCCCGAGAATTCACGCTGCAGGGCATCTACGCCCGTTTGGTGGGCGGGGCCGACGTCACCCTGATCGCTGCCAACCTCAAGGAAGACGAGCAGTTCAAGCGTGCCGACGAGGACTATTTCCGCACACTGCTTTATGGCGTGCTGAAGGAAGAGGACCTGCTGGGCACGCGCATCACCCCCCTGCTCGACCGCCCCCTCGCCGAACTCTCGCCGATCGAACGCGGCATCCTGCTCATCGGCGCATATGAACTGCTGCACTGCCCCGATGTGCCGTGGCGCGTCGCCATCAACGAAGGCGTCGAGCTCGCCAAGAAATTCGGCGGCACCGATGGCCACAAGTACATCAACGGCGTGCTCGACAAGCTGGCGCAGGATGTGCGCGCGGTGGAAATCGAGCACGCGAGAAAAAAGTGTGAGTAGAAAACGGTAAGTAGTAAGTGGTGACGAGGAAGCGCTGCCTTCCCTATCCACTCACCACTCACCACTCACCACTCACCGCTCCCCCATGGAATTCGACCTCATCGCCCGGCACTTCACCCGCGCCACCCCCGGCGCGGTGCTGGGGGTCGGCGACGACTGCGCGCTGCTGGCCCCCACTCCGGGCATGCAGCTGGCGGTGTCGACCGACATGCTGCTCGAAGGCCGCCATTTCTCACCGCAGGACAGCCCCGCCGGGCTCGGCCACAAGTCGCTGGCGGTGAACCTGTCCGACCTCGCCGCGATGGGCGCGACGCCGCGCTGGACAACGCTGGCCATCGCATTGCCTGAAGAGAACGACGCCTGGCTCACTGCGTTTGCACGCGGCTTTTTCCGCATGGCCGATCAGCACGGCATCGAACTCGTCGGCGGCGACACCACACGCGGCGCGCTGACGATCAGCATCGCGGTGATGGGCGAAGTTCCGCCGGGGCTGGCGCTGCGCCGCGACGGCGCACGGGCCGGTGACGACATCTGGGTATCGGGCGTGCTGGGTTCGGCTGCCATGGCGCTGGCCTACCGTCAGGGTCGCTTGTTCATGGAGCAGATCGACGCCGCCAGGGTGCTGCCCGCGCTCTACCTGCCGACGCCGCGCGTGGAGCTCGGCATCGCCCTGCGCGGAATCGCGTCCAGCGCGATCGACATCTCCGATGGCTTGCTGGGCGACCTCGGGCACATCCTGGAGCGCTCGCACGCCGGGGCCGCACTCGAATTTTCCGCCCTGCCGGTGCTGCCCGTGGTGCAACACTACCTGCATGAAGCGGTCGCGCGCGACTGCGTGCTGGCGGGTGGGGACGACTACGAACTGTGCTTCACCGCCCCCGCCGGCAAGCGCGACGCGGTACTGGCCGCCGCGCAGTCGGCCGGCGTGCCGGTGACGCGCATCGGGCGCATCACCGCCGGGCCTGGCCTCGCCGTCCTCGACGCTACCGGACAGCCGCTGACCATCGAACGCACCGGATACGACCACTTTGCGGCCTGACCTGAAATTTCTTTTTGCGCATCCGGCACACCTGATCGCCTTCGGCTTCGGCAGCGGACTCGCACCCAGGGCACCCGGCACGGCCGGCACCCTGCTCGGGCTGCCGCTGTTCTGGCTGGCCACGGCGGTCTCCCCCGAACTGTCGACCCGCATCGCGATCCTCATCGTCGCCTTCCTGCTCGGCGTATGGGCCTGCGGCCGCACCGGCCGGGCGCTCGGTGTCGCCGACCATGGCGGCATGGTGTGGGACGAGATCGTCGCCTATGCGCTGGTGCTCCTCTTCACGCCAGCCGGCTGGCTGTGGATCGCACTGGCCTTTGCACTGTTCCGCCTGTTCGATATCCTGAAGCCTTGGCCGATCCGGTTTGCCGACACACATCTCAAAAACGGCTTCGGCGTGATGTTCGACGATCTTCTGGCGGCGGGCTATGCCATCGCTGCCATCAAGGGAGCGCAATGGCTCGTGTAAGCAACGAAGAACTGCAGCAGCTGGCCACCGAACTCGGCGACAGGCTGCGTGCACGCAACTGGATGCTGGCGACCGCCGAATCCTGCACGGGCGGCTGGGTCGGGCAGCTGCTCACCTCGCTGCCCGGCAGTTCGCAGTGGTACGAACGCGGCTTCATCACCTATGCCAACGCCGCCAAGGTCGAGATGCTCGGCGTGTCCGAAGAAACGCTCGCCGCGCACGGCGCCGTCTCCGAACAAACGGCCAGTGCGATGGCCGCTGGCGCCCTGCGGCACAGCCACGCGCAGGCGGCGCTCGCCATTTCCGGCATCGCTGGCCCCGGCGGTGGCACCCCGCAAAAACCCGTCGGCCTGGTGTGCTACGGCTGGGCGCTGGCGGATGGCACGGTCATGTCGTCCACCTGCCGCCTCGATGGCGACCGCGAGGAAATCCGTTCGCGCGCGGTGGCAGCAGCGCTCAGGGGGCTGATCGAACTGCTTGGGTGAGTGGTGAGTGGTGAGTGGTGAGTGGTGAGTGGGCAGATTTTTCCCGCTTCCCCTTCTACTTACGACTCACCATTCACGACTTACCCTAAGCAAATGCCCATGCCGCGAACGGCTCGATCTCATCGCGGTTCAGCAGCATCAGCTGATAGGCGTTCGGGTTCAGCGAATGATCAGGCGTGGTGTCGACTCCCAGCCGCTGCAACACATAACCGAGCAGCGCACGCCGCACGTTCACTTCGATGATGTCGCCGCTCGCGCCGTAATCCAGCAACAGGCTCTCGCGATTGGACGCATCCAGCCCGCTATGCGGAGCAAGCCGGAGACTCACCCGTTCCACCCAGTCATCGTCGTACTGCTCGCCGGATTCGGCGGGCGCCTCCATGCACTCGGCCGCCATGACGCGCGACAGCACGAAATCGCGAAAGTCGCAGGTACCCTCGCTATACGCCCGCACATGCCAGCGCAGGCCGGTATTGACCAGGGTGTGCGGCTCGAGCACCCGTTCCGCCCCCTCGCTCTCGCGCCGGGACAGGGAACGGTAGCTGACGCGCAGCTTGCGGCGACCATAAATGGCGCGGGTGATCTGCGCCAGGGTCTGCGGACTGGGCAGGCGCGCAGGCAAGGGCAGCGACGCGGTCGGCAACCCGTACACCAGTGCATCTCCATACGGCCCGTTCGCCACCGCCAGATTGGCCGCGATGACCGGCAGCACGGCAGCGGGACCGAGGTCGGCGAATTGCGCGTCAAACCCCGGCCCCGGCACAAACCCGAATACGCTGTGGTTGTAGACGAGGTTGCCGGGGGCGAGGTCGCCATAGAGCTTGAGATCCTTGGTCGCGGCCGGGTCGGACAGGCCGAAGGCGCGGGCGACGTCGCTGCGGGTCACCACGCCGGCGTACCAGGCCATGATCTCGATGTACTGCAGCCGCTGGCGCGTCGCCCATTTCACGTCGAGGCGCATTTTTTCCTTTTTAATCATGTCGCTCGCTCCGCTTCGAGCCTAGTGTCATGAGTTAGAAATTCGCAAACAAAATCTCTCGACGGATGCAAGGATGTCGTCAGCGGACTTGGCCCAAACGAAGGGCTTGGGCGATTCGTTGTTGATCTTCAGATATTGGCGGATGGCTTCTTCGAGTTGTCGTGTTGAGCGATGCGTGCCGCGACGAATGTATTTCTCGGTCAACGAGGCGAACCAGCGTTCGACCTGATTGAGCCAGGACGCGGAGGTGGGCGTGAAGTGGACATGAAACCTGGGATGACGTGCGAACCATGCGCGGATCGTGGGCGTCTTGTGTGTGCCGTAGTTGTCCATCACCAGATGCACGTCCAGTGCGGCTGGGACATTGAAACCTCTGCATAACTCCTGACGAATCCCGCCGATCTTGATATAACTGGCCTATCGACAAACCGCCCATCGTCCTGACCATGCTGAACCGTCTTCAACCGCAGAAATCCTTTGGCGACGAAGCCC
>JAJZRT010000402.1 GCA_021802595.1 Pseudomonadota bacterium | reverse complement strand
TCTAGCTCCACCGCGCCCAGATTCGAAGCGAGATGGCCACCGGTGTGGGCGACGGAGTCCACCAGCAATGCGCGCAGTTCGGCAGCCAGTTTCGGCAGATCGGCAGGCGCGAGCGCACGCAGGTCGGCAGGCGTATGAAGGGTGTTGAGCAAGGGGGTGGGCATATCAGAACGTCCGCTCGACCACGAAGTCGGCCAGCTGGCGCAGCCGTGTGGCGGGCGTGCCGAGATCGGCCACGGCAGCGTGGGCATCGGCGCGCAGTTCCTGCGCCAGCTCACGGGCGCGCGATACGCCAAGCAGGCTGACGTAAGTGGGTTTGTTGTTGGCGGCATCCTTGCCGGCAGTCTTGCCCAGCGTGGCCGTGGATGCTTCAGCATCGAGCACGTCGTCGACCACCTGGAAGGCGAGGCCGATGCACTTGGCGTAATGGTCGAGCCCCGCAGCGGTCGCGTCGGGCAGGGGGCCGCACAGCGCACCCAGCAGCACCGAGGCGCGGATCAGCGCGCCGGTCTTGTGGATGTGCATGAATTCGAGTTCGGTGAGGTCGAGCGGCTTGCCGACGCTGGCCAGGTCGATCGCCTGGCCGCCGGCCATGCCGCGTGAGCCGGCCGCCTGCGCCAGCAGCCGGACCATCCTGAGTTGGGTGTCGGCATCGCCGGCCAGCGGCTGCGAAGCGAGAAGGTCGAACGCCAGGCTCTGCAGGGCGTCGCCGACCAGCAGGGCCGTCGCCTCGTCGAATTCCACATGTACCGTGGGCTTGCCGCGCCGCAAGGCATCGTCGTCCATCGCCGGCATGTCGTCGTGCACCAGCGAGTAGGCGTGGATCAATTCCGCGGCGGCGGCGGCGTACTGCACGCGGTCGGGGGAAGCGCCGGTGATCTCGCCGGCGGCGAATGCCAGCAGCGGACGCACGCGCTTGCCGCCGCCCAGTACCGCGTAGCGCATGGCTTCGTGCAACCGCTGCGGAGCGATGTGGGCAGGGGGAAGGCATTCGGCCAGCACGCTTTCCATGCGTGCCTGGCATGCCTGGGTCCAGGCAGCGAAATCAGTCATCGGTGTCTTCGGTCTTGAAGGGCTGCAAGGTTCCCTCTTCCAGGATCCTCACCTGCTGCTCGGCATCGGCAAGTTGCTGGCGGCAATATTGCAGCAGTTCGGCGCCACGCTTGTAGGCGGCCAGCGAAGCCTCCAGAGGCAGCTGGCCGGATTCCATGTCGGCCACGATGGCTTCCAGTTCGGCCAGGGCGGTCTCGTAATCTTTGGGGGGTGTGGCGGCGCGGGATTTGGCCATGAATATCGAACCCGGCGGAGAAAGTACGCTACTTTAGCAAATTCGGAGCCGGGACGCCTCCTCGCTGCGGAGGCCTATGCTAGAATTTCACGATTTCCCTGCTGGTTTGTCAGGGGTTCATCCATTAATCCGGTGGGCATCCGGGCGTGTCGCCCCGATGCCATTTTTATTTAATGGTGATCGCTTCACGATCACGCTTGCCGCTTCCGGTGCAGACCGGAAGGGGGCTTGGTTTTGAGTAGGGTGCGCCATGAGCGATCTCGCCGAATCCAGCGCCTTGTCGCTAACTTCGCCACAGTTGCCAGTTTCCTGGTATTTCGATCCAGTCATCTACGACCTGGAACTGAAGCATCTCTTCAAGCATGGCCCCGGCTACGTCGGCCACCAACTGATGGTGCCCGAGGCCGGCGACTACCATGCGCTCGAGCTGTTCGAGGGCGCCAAGGTGCTGGTCAACAGCGGCGCCGGCATCGAACTGCTGTCGAATGTCTGCCGCCACCGCCAGGCGATCATGCTGAAAGGACGCGGCAGGCTGCCGTCGAACAACATCGTCTGCCCGATCCACCGCTGGACCTACGATGCCCAGGGGAAACTGCTCGGCGCGCCGGAATTTCCCGGCAATCCCTGCCTGAACCTCAACCGTACCGGCCTGCAGAACTGGCAGGGGCTGCTGTTCGCCGGTGAGCGCGATGTCCGGGCCGATCTTGCCAGCATGCAGGCTGCGCGCGAGCTGGACTTCTCGGGTTTCATGCTCGACCGCGTCGAGGTGACGCATTACGCCTGCAACTGGAAGACCTTCATCGAGGTGTACCTGGAGGACTACCACGTCGCACCCTATCACCCGGGCCTCGGCCATTTCGTGACCTGCGACGACCTCAAGTGGGAATATGGCGAGTGGTGGTCGGTGCAGACTGTGGGCGTGAACCGCGGGCTGGCGAAGGCAGGCTCGCCCATTTACCAGAAATGGCACGAACAGGTGCTGGCCTACGACCGCGGCCAGGCGCCGAAGCACGGCGCGATCTGGCTGACCTACTATCCGGGCCTGATGGTCGAGTGGTACCCGCATGTACTGGTGGTGTCGTCGATCATCCCGACGGGCATCGAATCGTGCAGCAACATCGTCGAGTTCTATTACCCCGAGGACATCGCCCTGTTCGAGCGGGCCTTCATCGAGGCCGAGCAGGCGGCCTACAACGAGACCGCGGTGGAAGACGAGGACATCTGCCTGCGCATGCACGAAGGCCGCCGCGCGCTCTACAGACAGGGGATATCGGAAACCGGGCCGTACCAGTCTCCGATGGAGGACGGCATGATGCACTTCCATGCCTTCCTGCGGCGCCAGGTCGAGCCGCATCTGAAATGAGGGGCAGCGCACCGACGGGCGGCCGAGGCCGCCCTTTTTTTAGCGCTCCGGACCCGGATCGCGACCGATGAAATCGAGCTGGATGCTGGTGGCCGCGACGCTGTTCGCGTTGATGAGCGTGCTGGTGAAGCATGCCTCCGCCACCTTTTCTCCTGCCGAACTGGTGTTCTACCGGTCGGCGTTCGGACTGGTGGCGATCTGGGGAGTGATCGCCGTCAGCCATCGCCGGTTGCTGGCGCCGCTCGCCACCGTCCATCTCAAGGCTCATTTCTGGCGCGGGCTGGCCGGCTTCACGGCGCTGGTGCTGTTTTTCCATGCGCTGGCACGGCTGCCGCTCGCCACTGCGGTCACCCTCAATTACACGGCCCCGCTCTTTCTCGCCGCGCTGTCCGTCTGGTGGCTGCGCGAACGCCCTGGACGGGGCCTGGGCGGCGCGGTGATGCTCGGCTTCGCCGGCATCGTGCTGCTGCTGCGCCCGCAGGTACAGGGCCAGGACTGGCTGCCCGCGCTGGTCGGACTGGCGTCGGGAATGCTGGCGGCGGTGGCCTATGTCAACGTCAAGCAACTGGGCCGGCTGGGCGAGCCGGAATGGCGCGTGGTGTTCTATTTCACCCTGCTGTCGACGGTGGGGGGCATGGCATGGATGGCGCTGGCCGGGTTTCATCGCCCGCAGGCGGATGACTGGCCGTGGCTCACCGGCATCGGCGTCACCGCCACGCTGGCGCAGCTGGCGCTGACGCGCGCCTACCATCGCGGCCGCACGCTCACGGTCGGTTCGCTGGCCTACACCACGGTCGGCTTTTCCGCCCTGTACGGTGTCCTGCTGTTCGGCGAGCACTTGCCGCTCACGGCCTGGGCCGGCATGGCGCTGGTGGCGGCCGCGGGCGTATGGGCGGTGCGCGCATCCACCCCAAGCCAGCCCGATTCGCTATAGTTCAATCACATTTCCAAGGAGCGCACCATGATCAGCCTGAACGTCAAGGACAACCAGATCGCCGTCACCGTGATGGGACAGTTCACGCTGGCCGATTACCAGGAGTTCGAACAGGCTGTGAACTACGGCATCCAGTTCCAGGGCACGGTCAACCTGCTATTCGACCTGCGCGACATGCTGTCGTACAGCGTCGACGTGGCGTGGGAGGAACTGAAATTCTCACGCGAACACAAGAACGATTTCGGCCGTGTCGCCATCCTCACCGGCGACCAGTGGGTGGCGTGGAGCATGTGGGTGAACCGGATGTTCATGTCGGCGGAGATCCGCCTGTTCGACGACCTCGACATGGCCCAGGCCTGGGTGGCTGGTGGCGAGCTGCCAGCCGTGGCGGGTTGACTCGGCTCGTCTCGGGGCGGGGCGCTTCAAGTTGAGACGGTGCGCGCCGGCCTGAAGATTTCCTGATTCGCGTAGTACGTGGCGTCCGCGTTGGCGGGATCCCAGCCGGGAATCCCCTGCACCGGCAAGGGTGCGAGCTGGCGCGGCGAGTCGATCCCGGCGAGCGCGCCGACCGCCAGGCGCTCCGCCGCATCCGGGTCAAGTGATTCCGCCATCAGCATCAGGCACTTCCCGGTCATCGCCGGGTAGGGAGCGAGCGCCTTTTCCAGCAGCGCGTGGCCGACCACCACGAAGCGCATGGTGGTTCCGACACGATCGCGCGCATCCCCGAACAGTTCTCTCCAGGCATGTCCGGCCAGCAGGGGCGGCAGTGCCGGATCGCGGCTGATTACCCACACGCCGGATTCGTCCAGTACCGTCAGCGCGTCGCGGCGGCGACCGCGTCTGGAGTCGGTTTCGTTCGCGATGGCCTCGCCGTGGGTCGCATTCAGCGCAGCCTTGAAGCGCGGAAAGCGCAGCCACACCAGCGCGTTCAGCACGTCATGCCAGGTGTCGGCACGGGTCGGCACCTGGCCGGTGTGCAGGATGTGCGTTTCGTAGTCGCGTGCGGAGAGGCGGCCGTCGGGGGCGAAAAAACGCAGCGGCAGCCCCTGCGCCTGGGTCGTGCCACGGGCAGTGGCCAGCGCGTTGAG
>JAJZRT010000401.1 GCA_021802595.1 Pseudomonadota bacterium | reverse complement strand
GCTGCGCCGTTTCCATGACGATCAGCGGCACGCCGGGCTCGCGGTGCTCCAGCCCGACTTTCAGCCCGTCGGCGGTGTGCGGGTCGATCATCGTGCCGTACACCTCGTACACCGTGCGGATGGTATCGATGCGGTTGGCGTGGCTGCTTGAACCGGAGACCATGCCGAACTCGGCGACCTTGGCGAACAGGCCATCCGCATTCAGGTCGAAGCTGCCGCCCGACTCCACTGCGCTCCACAGGCTGCGCACCTTGGCGGCATCGCGTCCGGCGAGGTCGAACACGAAGCGCTCGAAATTGGACGCCTTCGAAATATCCATGCTCGGGCTGGAGGTGTGCTGCGTTTCCGGACGCGGCCGGTAGACGCCGGTCCTGAAGAATTCGTCGAGCACGTCGTTCTCGTTGGTGGCGACGATCAGCTTGTCGATCGGCAGCCCCATCTGGCGCGCGATGTGGCCGGCGCAGACGTTGCCGAAATTGCCCGACGGCACCGAGAACGACACCTTCTGGCCGTTGTCGTGCGTCGCCGCGAAATAGGCCTTGAAGTAGTAGACGCTCTGCGCCGCGACGCGCGCCCAGTTGATCGAGTTGACCGCGCCGATGCGGTGCTTCGTCTTGAAATCGAGATCGTTCGACACCGCCTTGACGATGTCCTGGCACTGGTCGAACACGCCGCGAATGACGAGGTTGTGGATGTTGGCATCCTGCAGCGCATACATCTGCGCCTGCTGGAAGCGCGTCATGCCGTGCTCGGGCGACAGCATGAACACGCGGATGCCGCGCTTGCCGCGCATCGCGTACTCGGCGGCGGAGCCGGTGTCGCCCGAGGTGGCGCCGAGGATATTGAGCTCGCCGTGGGTCTTGGCCAGCACGTACTCGAACAGGTTGCCGAGCAACTGCATCGCCATGTCCTTGAACGCCAGCGTCGGGCCGTTCGACAGCGCCAGCACATGCAGGCCGGGCTCCAGCGTCTTCAGCGGGGTGATGTCGGCGGCGTTCTCCTGGTCGGTGACGTAACGGTAGACGTCCGCCGTGTAGGTCTTGTCGATCAGCGCGCGCAGGTCGTCGGGAGGAATGTCGTCGATCAGGCGCGACAGCACCGCGAAGGCCAGCTCGCGGTAGGTCATGCCGCGCATCGCCGCGAGCTCGGCTTCGGTGAAACGCGGATAGGTCTCCGGCACGTACAGGCCGCCGTCGCTGGCCAGCCCGCCGAGCAGGATTTCGGAGAAGCGGAGGCGCGGTGCCAGCCCGCGCGTGCTGAGATAGTCCATTGCGTCCCCTTCGTTACCTGGCTGCCAGCTCTTCGAGACGGATGCGCATCACCGGCCCCGCCACGGTGTCTAGCGCCTCGATCTTGGCGATCGCGGCATTGACGTTCTTCTCCACCGTAACGTGGGTCAAGAGGATGATGCTGACCTGTTCCTCGCCCTCGGCCGGCTCCTTCTGCACCATGGCGTCGATCGAGATGTTGCTGTCGGCCAGGATGCGGGTGATATCGGCCAGCACGCCGGGGCGGTCGAACGCGCGCAGGCGCAGGTAATACGCGGTGCGTACCGCGTCCATCGGCAGGATCGGCGTGTCCGCGAGCTGGTCTGGCTGAAACGCCAGATGCGGGACGCGGTGGTGCGGGTCGGCGGTGTGCAGCCGTGTGACGTCGACGAGGTCGGCGACCACGGCCGACGCGGTCGGCTCGGCGCCGGCGCCGGCGCCGTAGTAGAGCGTCGGGCCGACGGCGTCGCCCTTCACCAGCACGGCGTTCATCGCGCCGTCGACGTTGGCGATGAGCCGCCGCTCGGGGATCAGCGTCGGGTGCACGCGCAGCTCGATGCCGGCCTCGGCGCGGCGCGCGATGCCCAGCAGCTTGATGCGGTAACCGAGCTCCTCGGCGTATTTCACGTCCTCGCGCGTGAGCTTCGAGATGCCTTCGGTGTAGGCGCGGTCGAACTGCATCGGGATGCCGAAGGCGATCGCCGACAGGATGGTGAGCTTGTGCGCGGCGTCGATGCCCTCGATGTCGAAGGTCGGGTCGGCCTCGGCATAGCCCAGGCGCTGCGCCTCCTTCAGCACATCGTCGAAGGCCGCGCCCTTGTCGCGCATTTCGGTGAGGATGAAGTTGCTGGTGCCGTTGATGATGCCGGCCAGCCACTCGATGCGGTTGGCGGTGAGGCCCTCGCGCAGCGCCTTGATGATGGGAATGCCGCCCGCCACCGCCGCCTCGAACGCGACCATCACGCCCTTGGCCTGCGCCGCGGCGAAGATCTCGTTGCCATACTTGGCGACCAGGTGCTTGTTGGCGGTGACCACGTGCTTGCCGTTATTGATCGCCTGCAGCACCAGTTCGCGCGCGGGCTCCAGGCCACCGATCAGCTCGACCACGATGTCGATGTCGGGATCGTCGACCACGTCGAAGGGATGGGTCGTCAGCGGCAGGTCACCGGCCAGCGCCCTGGCCTTGTCGAGGTTGCGCACCGCGGCACGCAGCACGCGGATTTCACGCCCGGCGCGGCGGGTGATTTCTTCGGCATTGCGGCGCAGCACGGTGAGCGTGCCGCCGCCGACGGTTCCCAGGCCCAGCAGGCCGACGTTGATGGGTTTCATTGGTTGGTCTCGGTCAAATAAGAATCAGCGATGCGCGCGATTGCGGTCGAGGAAGCGGCTCATGCGCGAAATCGCTTCGGTCAGGTCTTCCTCGTGCGGCAGGAACACGACCCGGATGTGGTCCGGGTGCGGCCAGTTGAAGCCGCTGCCCTGCACCACCAGCACGCGCTCCTCTTCCAGCAGGTTGAGGATGAATTTCTGGTCGTCGTGGATGGGGTAGAGCTTGGGATCGAGCCTGGGGAACAAATACATCGCCGCCTTCGGCTTGACGCAGGTCACGCCGGGAATCAGCGTCAGCAGCTCGTGCGCAAGATCGCGCTGGCGCGTCAGGCGGCCGCTCGGCGCAACCAGGTCGTTGATGCTCTGGTAGCCGCCCAGCGCGGTCTGGATCGCATACTGGCCCGGCACGTTGGAGCACAGACGCATCGACGCCAGCATGTTGAGGCCTTCGAGGTAGTCCTTGGCGTGGCGCTTGTCGCCCGACACGATCAGCCAGCCCGAGCGGTAGCCGCAGGCGCGGTAGTTCTTCGACAGGCCGTTGAAGGTGACGATCAGCACGTCGTCGGCCAGCGAGGCGATCGAGGTGTGCACCACGCCGTCGTACAGCACCTTGTCGTAGATTTCGTCGGCGTAGACGATCAGCTGGTGCTGCCGCGCGATCTCCAGGATTTCCAGCAGCAGTTCGGTCGGGTACAACGCGCCCGTCGGGTTGTTCGGATTGATGATGACGATCGCCCGCGTGTTCGGGCCGATCTTGGCGCGGATGTCGTCCAGGTCAGGCAGCCAGCCGGCGCCCTCGTCGCACAGGTAATGACGCGGCTTGCCGCCGCCCAGGCTCACCGCCGCCGTCCACAGCGGATAGTCCGGCGCCGGCACCAGCACCTCGTCGCCATTGTTCAGCAGCGCCTGCATCGACATCACGATCAGCTCGGACACGCCGTTGCCGACGAAGATGTCGTCGATCGTCACCCCGGCAATGCCCTTGCGCTGCGTCTCGTGCATGATCGCCTTGCGCGCCGAGAACAGCCCCTTGGAATCGCTGTAGCCCGACGCATTCGGCAGGTTGAGGATCACGTCCTGCACGATTTCCTCCGGCGCCTCGAAATTGAACGGCGCCGGATTGCCGATGTTCAGCTTGATGATGCGTTGACCTTCTTCCTCCATCTGCCGGGCGCGCGCCATCACCGGGCCACGGATGTCGTAGCAGACGTTGTCGAGCTTGGACGATTTATGGATGGTGCGTAAGCGGGGCTTGTTGTCGGCCGTCACGGCGATCTTCCTGGTCAACCTGCGTAAAACCAAGGCAAAACAAAGCCTTGGGAAACGTCCGATTTTACCGGAGGCGCCCTGCTCCGGCAAACAAAAGGCGGTCCAGCACGCCTGCGACGCGCGCCCGGGACGAATCTGCTAAGGTTGAACCATGAAACTGCACCTCAACACCGACGCCAGCCAACTGCTGTTTACCGGCTATGGCGAGGATCATGTCCTGATCAACGGCCATCGCCACGAAGCCAGCCTGCTGCTGACCGCACGCGGCGTCGAGATCGCCCCCTGGGCCGGACTGGGTTTTGGTGCGCTGACCGCCGCCCATTTCGAATGGGTCGCCCGGCGCGAACTGGACATCCTGCTGCTCGGCACCGGCACCCGGTTGCGCTTTCCGCATCCGTCGCTCACCCGCGCGCTGGTCGAGGCGCGCATCGGGCTCGAGGTGATGGACATCGGGGCCTTGTGCCGCACCTACAACATCCTGGCGGCGGAGGGGAGGAACGTGGGGGCGGCGGTGCTGATCGAGCCGGTTTGAGTTTCTACCCTTCAGCCGTTCACGCTGAGCCTGTCGAAGCGCTGCTCGGGGTAGTGTAGATATTCGCAGGACTACTGGCCGTTGGCCGGGGGTAGCCCGTCAGCTAGTCACTTTTCCTGTCTCGCCAAGAAAAGTAACCAAAAGAAAGCGACCCCGACAGTCCCGAAACCCCGAAGATCAAGCGCGTCGGGCGGGCGGCAAAGAACTCGCCCCGCTTTTGCTGGGTTGATTTGATTTTTGTGAGCGGGGCTCAAACACCTTTGCCGCTGATCCACC
>JAJZRT010000400.1 GCA_021802595.1 Pseudomonadota bacterium | reverse complement strand
ATCAAGGAAATCGAGGCGATCCGCGACAAGACGCCGGGCTTCACCGGCGTCATCTCCGACCTCGGCGGGCCGACCGCCAACATGTACCGCATGGCGTGCAAGTCGAAGCAGATCGAGCACGCCTGCCGCAAGCTGTCGTGCGTGTTCCCCGACATCTGCGACAACCTCGACACCGACCACACGCCGCTGATCCACATGTACCGCCGTGCCCGCGCGCTGCCCGGCATCAAGAAGATCCTCGTCAGCTCGGGCCTGCGCTACGACCTCGCGGTGCGCTCGCCCGAATACGTGAAGGAACTGGTGCAGCACCACGTCGGCGGCTATCTGAAGATCGCGCCCGAGCACACCGAGGCCGGGCCGCTCTCCAAGATGATGAAGCCCGGCATGGGCGCCTACGACCGCTTCAAGGAGATGTTCGAGGCGGCGTCGAAGGCGGTCGGCAAGAAGCAGTACCTGATCCCCTACTTCATCGCCGCCCACCCCGGCACCACCGACGAGGACATGCTGAACCTCGCGCTGTGGCTGAAGACGCACGACTTCCGTCTCGACCAGGTGCAGACCTTCCTGCCCACGCCGATGGCGCTGGCGACGGCGATGTACCACACGGAAAAGAATCCGCTGAAGAAAGTGCTCGGCGGCAAGGCCGAGGCCGTGCCCGTCGTGAAGCAGGGCCGCGTACGGCGCCTGCACAAGGCCTTCCTGCGCTATCACGACCCGGAGAACTGGCCGCTGCTGCGCGAAGCGCTCCGCGAGATGGGCCGCGAGGACCTGATCGGCAACGGCAAGAAGCACCTGATCCCGCTGTTCCAGCCCGCTGGCACCGGCAGGCAACCGGAAGGCACGCGCACCCCGCGCACCGAAGGCGGCCGCGCCAAGCCGGCAGCGGGAAAACCCATGCCGGCGAAGCCCGCGGCGACGAAGCACAAGCCCGGCAAGCCGGCGCCTGCTAGCGACGGTCGCCCCCATCAGGTCCCCAAGCACCCGCTCAGCCAGCGCCGCGGCGGCGGCAAGTCACGCTGACACCCCACCTGTAAATTGCATCCGACATGACCACGCCCAGCGACCTCCTCCGCGCCAAGCTCAACCTCGAAACCGCGCAGCTCGCCTGGCCCGAGCTCGAGCGCCATTTCGCGCGCGGCGACGTCATCAAGGTCGCGCCCGGCATGGACCTGGTCGATACCGCACTGCACGTCGCCGAGAACAACACTGCCACCGTGCAGGAATGGCTGGCCGATGGCCGCATCGCCCGCGCCGGGCTCGCCGACGCCGAGGACTGGCATGCGCGTCAGCCGATGTTCTGGGCGGTGGTGGTGGCGCCGTGGGTGCTGGTGCAGGAAGTGCTGAAGGAACTGGATTCGGAGTAAAAGGCAAGCGCGGCCGACCGGGACGATCACCGCGGCGGACAGTTGTTCGGCCCTGGCAGGCAGTCTTTCAGCGACTGCCTGATCCACTCGATGAAGACCTTGGTACGGGCGGGCAGCAGGCGCGCATGCGGATAGACAACATGAATGGGCCGCGGGGGCGGTTCGAACGATTCCAGCACGATTCGCAGACGTTTCTTCTCGATGTGGTGCGCCACCTGATACGAGATGAACATGCCGAAACCCAGCCCGGCCAGGCAGGCATCGGCAGCCGGGGCGACATGATTGAACTCGAGGTTGCCTGTCACCGGCACGGAAAATTGCCTGCCGTCTTCGTAAAACGTCCACCACGGCCCCATTCCCCCGGAAAACCTCACGCAGTTGGCTTTGAGCAGATCGCGCGGGTGTTTGGGTATTCCAACGCGGCGGAGATAGTCCGGGCTGGCGACGACCATGCGGCGAACGCTACCCAAAGGTTGCGCAACCAGGGATGAATCCTCCAGCGCGCCAATGCGTATCCCCACATCGATATTTTCCTCCAGCAGGTTGACCACGCGATCCAGCAGCATGAGATTGACGCGGACCTTGCCGTATTCCTGCACGAAGCGCGTCACGGCAGGCGCAACATACATCTGCCCGAACAGCACGGGCGCGGTGACGGTGAGCTGGCCGCTGGGTTCGACCGCGTCGGTGGTCAGGGCCGATTCGGCATCCTTGACGGCCGCCAGCAACTGACGGCAGCTTTCGATGTAGTGACGGCCTTCTTCGGTGAGCGAGATGCGCCGCGTGGTGCGGTTGAACAGGCGAATGCCCAAATGGGCTTCCAGGGCCGCCAGAGTGCGCACGACGGCGGGAGGCGACGAATCCAGCACCGCGGCGGCAGCCGTCAGGCTGCCTTCATCGGCAATGCTGACAACGGTTTGCATGGCCTTGAACTTGTCCATGCCCAGATTATTCCACTTAATGGATCAGTCATGTTCGGAACACGCCATTTATTCACCTGATGGTTGTTATCACAATGCACTCGGTCACTTGCCCATGTCAAAAAGGAATCCGCCGTGAATACCGCTGCCGCCTTTCCCGCACGCCCCATCAAGCTCCACCGCTTCTTCCTCTCCGGCCATAGTCATCGCGTCGAACTGTTTCTGTCGCTGCTCAAGCTGCCCTATGAACGGGTGGACGTGGACCTCGCAGCCAACGCACACAAGCAGCCCGCGTTTTTGGCCATGAACGCGTTCGGCCAGGTTCCGGTGATCCAGGATGGCGGGGTCACCCTGGCCGATTCCAATGCGATCCTGGTGTATCTGGCGAACACGTATGACGCGGGCCAATGGCTCCCGCGCGACCCGGTCGCCGCCGCCAACGTGCAGCGCTGGCTGTCGGTCGCGGCCGGGCCGGTCGCTTACGGCCCGGCCAGGGCTCGGCTGGCGACGCTGTTCAAGGCCCCCGTCCCTGCCGAAGACGCCATTGCGCAAGCCCAAGGCCTGTTTGCCGTGATGGAAACCGTACTGGACACGTCGCCCTTCCTGGCGGGCAACACGCCGACCATCGCGGACATCGCCAACTACACCTACATTGCCCACGCGCCCGAAGGCAATGTCTCGCTCGATCCCTATCCCAATTTGCGCGGCTGGCTACAACGCATCGAGGCATTGCCGGGCTTTGTCCCCATGGCGAGTTCCAGGGTCGGGCTGGCCGCCTGAGATGGCATCGCCAGACGATCCGCAGGCGTTTCACGAGGGCGAGCGCCAGATGCAGACGCTCGCGGGCGTGCGCGACCGTCTGGCCGCGCTCGGCGAACAGATGATCCGCACGTCCATGCCTGAACAGCATCGGACGTTTTTTGCCCAACTGCCGTTTGTCCTGGCCGGCAGCGTGGATGCCGAAGGGCAGCCCTGGGCCTCCATCCTCGCCAACCCACCCGGTTTTATCGGCAGCCCCGATGCGCGCCACCTGCTGATTCGCGCCAAGCCGCTTGCCGCCGACCCGCTACGCGAGACGCTCGTCGCCGGCGCCAACCTTGCCCTGCTGGGGATCGAGCAGGCTACGCGCCGCCGCAATCGCATGAACGGCATCGTTGAGCGCATGGACGATGACGGCTTCCTGGTCGGCGTACAGCAAAGCTTTGGCAACTGCCCAAAATACATCCAGGCGCGGCAGGTCGAATATCGGGCGATCGAAGGCACCGGCACGGTTCATTCCGCCCCGGCGCTGGATGAACCGGCCCGGCAAATCATCGCGCGCGCGGACACCCTGTTTATCGCCACCGCCCACCCCGGCGCTCATCATGGCACCGCGCGATCGCACGGGGTGGACGTGTCGCACCGCGGAGGCAAGCCCGGTTTTGTGCGCGCAGAGGGCGACGACGCGTTGATCCTCCCCGATTTCGCCGGCAACCGCTTCTTCAACACGCTCGGCAACATCATGCTGAATCCGCGCGCGGGCCTGCTCTTCGTCGATTTCGAGACCGGCGACCTGCTCTACCTGGCGGCTGACGCCCGGATTGTTTTCGACAGCGCCGAGATGGATGCGTTTGCCGGGGCGGAGCGCCTGCTGCGATTCGAGATACGGCACGTCAGGCACGTTGTCGCCGCGCTGTCCCTGCGCTGGAGCCGCGAAGTGGAGCTATCGCCTTTTCTGGCGGACACGGGGGACTGGGCGGCGACCTGAACGCCCCCGCCTGAAGCGACAAAGCCCGCGAACGCGGGCTTTGTCGCAGGCGTCAAACCGCTTACGCAGCCAGGCTGTCCTTCACCCGCATCAGGCGCGCACGTGCCTCATTCGCGACGCCGTGCACCGCGGTGTTGGACACCAGATTGACCATGATGCCGGGATCGAGGAAGGACACGGTCACCTTGCCGTCGGCTTCCTCGCGCACCACGACGTTGCACGGCAGCAGCATGCCGACGTCGGGCTCGGCGGTGATGGCCTGGTGCGCCAGCGGCGGGTTGCAGGCGCCGAGGATGCGGTAGGGGCGGCCGTCGACGTTGAGCTTGGCCTTCATGGTGGCCTGCACGTCGATGTCGGTCAGCACGCCGAAGCCTTCTGTCTTGAGGGCGGCGGTGACCTTCTCCACGGCTGCGTCGAAGGGGCCGCTGATCTGGGTGTCGAATCCGTATTCGCTCATGTTGTTGCTCCTGGTTGGGGTGATTTCAATAATGGCATTTTACCTGCTCCCGTGTGACAGGGGCCGCAGTGCGCTCAGGGTTCCAGCGATTGCTGTTCCATCTTCCACCACAGCTGGTACACCGGGTCGGACCACAGCGACTTGATGTAGGCCACCACGTCCTGCATCTCCTGCTCGGTCAGCTTGCCCT
>JAJZRT010000399.1 GCA_021802595.1 Pseudomonadota bacterium | reverse complement strand
CCGATCTCGGCTGCGTTCGACGCCGATGCGCTGATGCAGCATCTCGCCGACCACGCGCCGGTCCTCAGCCGACCACAGGTCGGTACTGGTGTTGAGCAGCCGCTTGCGCGCGGCTTCCAGGCCGATCGGCGCACCCTCGGCGCCTTCAGCCAAGGCTTGCCATTGCAGGCGAAAGCGCACGCCGGTCGAGGTCGGGCGCTTGTCGAGTTCGACGTTGATGGCGGCGACTTGCCGCTCGGCATCCTGCAACAGCTTCTGAATCGCCGCAGCGATCTCGGCTTGCAGGTGGTTCTCAAGCACCTTGCGTTCGCCGGCCGTCAGCAACTCGCGCCGCTGCGCGATCTCGCCTGCCAGCCGCGCGCTGAGCTGGTCGGGGCGTTCCGGGCGGTTCTGGTAAACGATGGTGACGACCAGGCCATAGTCGTTGGTCTCGGCCTGCGCCTGGTGACTCAGGGCTGCCAGTGCACGGCCGAGTTCGCTGTAGTCCTGCGAGACCTGGCTTTGCACGCGGGTCCAGGCGTCGTCGTCGTCCCTCACCCCGGAGAGCATCTGTTCGGTGCGGCGCGCCAGTGTCAGCGCGGCATCGATGCTCCAGGGTGAGCGCAGGTCCGGCAGTTCGGCATCGGACAGGGCAGAAGCCAGTAGTCCGGTGGCGGCGAAGCCTTGCAGATGAGCGACCGCGCTCTGTCGCGCAGTCACTCTTTCAGCCAGCGTGGCTTCGGCGTCCTGCGCCTTCTGCTCGGCGCGGGCGCGTTCTTCGCCGGCCAGGCGCCTGACATCGTTGCAATGTTTGAGCGCCGCATCGCCGTGGCTCACGCTTGTGCGCGCATCTTTCAGCCGTTGCTGCAATTCCTCGACCTTGGCGCCGACCGATTCGCGCAACGTCTCCAGACGGATCGACGCTTCCTGCGCCAGCGCGCAGCGCTCGGACCACTGCTGTGCGGACTGTTCGGCGTCCTGCTGTGCTTCCCGTGTGCGTTGCTGTTGACCTGCGAGTTCGATCAATGCGTCGCGCAGCTCGCGCACGCCCTGGAACAGCGCGAGCAGCGATTCGGCGAACTGTTGCAGCGCCTGTTCTATCGTTTGCAATGCGGCGCGGCTGTCGGGCAGGCGCAGGTCGGTCGCGTCCTTGGCCAGTGCCAGGCGGGTGGCCTGACATTGCTGCTGGCAGGCGAGGCGTTGCCGGTCTGCCTGTTCGAAGCGCGCGCGAGCGCTCTGCAACTCGCGCTCGCGGGAGGCGGCCTCGACATGCACGGCGCGCAGCGCATCGTCATTGGGTGCGGTCTGCCATTCGGCGGCGGCCTGGCTTTGATTGTGCGCGTATTGCTCGAAGCGCTGTTGGAGTGCGGCGAGTTCGTTCGCGATGCTGTCCTGGCGCAGCGCGATCTCTTCAAGGCGGCGTGAGCGGGCAGCGGCGCGCGCTGCGAATCCGATGTAATCAGCCGCAGCTTTGTTCCAGGCGCCGCCCAACGCACCCAGGCGGAAGCGGCCGTCCATCGAGACCCAGGCTTCGGCTTTGCCGTCATCCACTGCGGTGCAAGCCACGCCTTCGAGCAAGCGCTGCAGGATGGCCGCAGGCACTGGCGCGGCGTCCTGGCCGCTGGACTCGCTGGGCAGCAGCCAGCTTGCTAGCGAATGCGCCTGGCGCGGGCGCTCGATCCAGCTCGTGTCGCAGAGCGGCTCGCCGGTCTCTTCGACGAGTTGCAGCCGGCCGTCGGGTGCGACCCAAGCATCGAGCAGGCCAGCGGCTTGCAGCGCCGCTTCGAGGCCGGCGCGCCGGCGCTCATCGACACCCTGGCGAAATTCGACGAGTTGCCACAGCGGTGCGCCGGCCCGATCTTGGCGAACATCGGGGGCGCGGAAGAGCGGTGGCGGCGGCACCGCGTCAACGCCTTGTTCGAGGCGAGCGCGTTCGCTGTGCAGTGCGGCTTTCTCCGCCTCGATCAGGCGGCGCTCCGACGACAAGCCTGCATGGTGCTGTGCCAGCCGTTCGCTGGCGACCTGCTGTGCCTGTTGCAGCGCGCTTCGAGCCGGGTTGTCGCCATCCAGGTTTGCGACCCAGGCGGCCAGTGCGTCGAACACATCCGGGTCGGCGTCGATGCGCAATTGTTGCAGGCCGTCAAGATGCGTTTGCCACGCCTCCAGCACCCTGCGGCCTTGCTGCTCGACGCGGTCATCGGCGTCTTGACGCAGTGCCGCCGCTTCTTCGGCTTCATCCTGGCGTTCGTCGCAGGCTCGTTGTTGCAGCGAGAGAACTTGTTCGGCCTGGTCGACTTGCTCGCAGCGGCGCTGCATCAGGACAATCTGCTCGCGCCGCGTCGCGACGATATGGCGCAGGTCGTTGCGGGCCGTGTCGAAGGCGAGGGGCGCCAAGCTGGTCAAGTCATCCATGGCGAGTGCGGCGAGCGGATTGTCTTCGTAGCTGTCGGCGATGCCGGCGCGTTCGGACCAGCCTTGGGCGATTCCGCGCGCTTCGCTCAGGGCCTCCTCGGCAGACACGGCACGCAGGCTGCGCTCCTGCAGCGCCTGGTTCTCGCGCTCGAACCGGGTTCGTGTTTCCTCCCGCCTGCGCTCTGCGCGCTCGGCTTCGCCTTGGCGCACCCCGGCGTCGCGGGCGGCTTGTTCCAGCCGGTTCGCGTCTTGCATTGCCGGGTCGGATTGCAGCTGTTCGAGCCGGGTACGGCTGGCCGCGAGCGCGTCCTCGGCGTCGCTGTGCGCCTTTTTCGCCAGTGCTTCACTGGTCTGGGCCGCGCTCAAGGCCAGGCGGCCTTCATTCAATGTACGGCTGGCGGCATCGAAGCCGGTCTGCGCGCTGCGCAGGCTTCTCGCCTGTCGCCTGGCCTGGGTGGCCGCGTAGATCTGGTAGCGCTGCTTGAACTGGCCGACCGCACGTTCCAGCGCTTCGTATTCCTCGAGCTCGCGGCGGTATTCCTCCAACTGGTTCAGCGCATCAGCGACATCGGTCAGCAGGTCGGGCGACATCGGCGGCAGCGCCTCGCTCAAGGCGTTCGACAGGCTGGCTTCGTCCGGCTTTTTCGACAGTTGCGGCTGGCGCAGTTGGATCAAGGTGTCAATCAAAGCGGCATAGCGCGCGGGGCCCAGGTGGAACAGGCGTTCGTCCACCGCGCGCCGATACGCGGCGGCCGTATCGAAGACCTGGCCTCGGCCGTCAAGCGCGTCGCGCAAGCGTTCGCGCGTCAGCACCACGCGCTGCCCACTGGTGAGCCAGAGCTGTTCGCCGATGCGGCTGCCTTCAAGCACGAAGAACCAGCTGTCGACCTGCGGCCGCGCGGCAGCGGCGAACAGCCCGCAGCCCAGCGTCAGGTATTCGGCGGCGCCGCTCTCCGACACCCGGCCGAACTCGATCCAGGCGTAGCCCATGCGTCTATCGTGACGACCGAGCAGCAGGTTCCACGCCATCTTCTTGCCCGGGTCGCCATCGGGCTCGATGCGCGATGACTTGAGCTGCGCATCAAACAGGAAGGGCAGCGTGAGCGACAGCACCTTCGACTTACCGGTGCCGTTGTTGCCGCGCAGCAGCAGGTGGCCGTCACGGAACCAGAACTCCTCGCTGTCGTAGTGAAAAAGTTCGACCAGGCCCAGGCGCAGGGGCTGCCAGCGGCTGCGGCCGGGTACGGGCAGGGCGGGTTTGTCGAGAATGCTCATGGAGGGGCGAACAAGGAAGTCTGTGCTTTGCTCAGAGGACGTTTGATCTCGATCTCGCCGATGGCAAAGCGCGCCAGCGCCGGCAGGGGCTGAACAGCATCGCCAGCGCAGACCACGAGCTGCAGCTTTTGCAGACGCTCCAGCGCATTGTGCGCAAGCTCGTGCTCGGCGCCGGCTTCCCTGGCCGACTTGCGCCAGTAGGTGCCGTAGTGTTTCTTGGCTTCGGCAACGAAGGCGATGATCTCTCCCGTAGGGACGGCTGCGCCGTTTTCGGTCTGCGTCCGGTATCGGCCGGCCAGGAACTCCGCCACCAGCAGCGTCACATGCGCCTCGGTGCCTTCGGCCGGCATGGCGACATCGGTCAAGACGCCCCTCTCGTCGACCAAGGCCAGGCCTTCGGCGCGCTGTTCGGCGGTGAGGTCGGCGGCTTCGCACAACCGAGTCGCCATCGGACCGCGCTGGTTCGCGAAGTAGGTGCGAAGATCCGCATCGAGTGCCTCCAGATAGACCACCGGATCGTCCAGCAAACGGCGCGCAAGGTGGTGGCGCAAGGCCGTGCGGCGGCCCTCGTCGCTGTCGGGGATGTGCTCGGTGACCAGCGCCGCGAGCCGTTCCTCAAGGCTCACCGGGGCTTCTTCGGCGGCCCAGGTCGACGGGCCGCGCACGGCTGCCAGCATGCCTGCCAGTACGCGGCGCTGTATGTCGTAGAGCGCGTCGGCGGTGCTGTTGTCGCCGCTGTGCACGAAGCCTTCCTCATCACCAGCCACGCGCTCTAACACCCCAAGCTCCCGCAGGCTGCGGCATACCGCCACCAGTTCGCGCCGCTCATGCTGGGCCAGCAGCGCGAAGCTGAATCCGCTCGCGATCAGGCCGGGGTCGGTGGCCTGCGCCAGCAGCCGCTCGCCCAGCACCCGCAGCGTGATCTGCGCATCGGCGCGTTCAAGCACGGCGCAGGCTAAGCACAGCAGGACATAGCGCCTGCGTTCGTAGCCCGGCAGCCCACGGCTCGCGTCTGTCAGATCGGCCGG
>JAJZRT010000398.1 GCA_021802595.1 Pseudomonadota bacterium | reverse complement strand
CCCCGGCGCGAAATCGAGCTCGACCGATTCGACCAGCAGGTAGTTGTGGATAAATAAATGAACGAGCATGAACTGCTCAAAGCTTCTTGCCCCAATGCAGCTTCTGCCGCAGGGTGTCGTAGTAGCTGTAGGAATGCGGGTGCAGCAGGGTGACCGGGCGGCTGGCGCGGGTGATCCATACATGGTCGCCGCTCATCAGGTCGAAATGATGCTGGCCGTCGAAGTGGACGCGCGCGTCGTCGGCATAGGTCAACGTCAGTTCGATGCGCGAATGGCTGCTCACCACGATGGGCCGCGCCGACAGGGTGTGCGGGCAGATCGGCACCAGCGCCACCGCCTCCAGCGTCGGATGCACGATGGGGCCGCCGGCGGACAGCGCATACGCCGTGGTGCCGGTCGGGCTGGTGACCACCAGGCCGTCGGCGCGCTGGCTGTAGACGAACTCGCTGTTGATGGCGATTTCCAGGTCGATCAGGCGGCCCGAGCCCCCCTTGCCCACCACCACATCGTTGAATGCGGTGGACTCGAACACGGGCTCGCCACCGCGGCGGATCTGCCCGTTCAGCAGGATGCGCTCTTCCGCCACGTACTGGCCACTGAGAATCTCGGCAATGGCGTCGTACATGCCGTCGAACGTGATGTCGGTAAGAAAGCCCAGGCGCCCCTGGTTGACGCCGATCAGCGGCGCGCCGTTCGGCGCCAGTTCGCGCGCGATCGACAGCATGGTGCCGTCCCCGCCCAGCACCACCACGACATCGCTTTCGGTCGCCAGGTCGTGCAGGCTGCGCGTCGGGAAATCCTTGATCCCCAGGTGATCCGCGCTCTGGCAGGCCAGCAGGACGTCGTGTCCACGCCCGCGCAGGAACTCGCCCAATGCGCGCAGCGAGGCCTCCATGCCCTGGTTGTCGTATTTGCCGGCCAGGCCGACGGTGTGGAAATGGGTTTGCATGAGGGGCGATTATATAGGGGGATGGTGAACGGTAAGCAGTGAGCAGCAAGCGGCGGGGCCAATGCGTGTTCCCGCTCTCCGCTCTCCGCTCTCCGCTCTCCGCTCTCCGCTCTCCCCTATATAATCAACTCATGCTCAACGACCGCGCCCGCATCCTGCTGAAAACCCTGGTGGAACGCTACATCAGCGAGGGGGAACCCGTAGGTTCGCGCACCCTGTCGAAGCATGCCGGGCTGGACCTGTCGCCCGCCAGCATCCGCAACATCATGGCCAACCTCGAGGAGATGGGCTTCGTCGCCAGTCCGCACACCTCGGCCGGCCGCGTACCGACGCCTCGCGGCTACCGCTTCTTTGTCGACACGCTGCTGACCGTGCGGCCGCTGGCGCAGGTCGAGGTCAGCCAGCTCGAACACAGCCTCACGCCGTCCGACCCGCAGCGGCTGATGACCGCCGCCTCCACGCTCTTGTCCGACCTCAGCCAGTTCGCCGGGCTGGTGATGACACCGCGTCGCAGCCCGGCATTCCGCCAGGTCGAATTCCTCAGCCTGTCGGACAAACGCATCCTGCTCATCATCGTGACCATGGAAGGCGAGGTCGAGAACCGCGTCATCCTCACCGAGCAGCCCTACAGCGCCTCGGCACTCACCGAGGCGGCCAACTACTTCAACCAGAACTTCGCCGGCCACAGCTTCGACCAGGTGCGCGCGAAGCTGCGCGACGAGCTCGGCCGCATGCGCGACGACATCACCCGCCTGATGGCCGCGGCGGTCGACGCCGGCAGCCAGGCGCTCGACGCCAGCCAGGAAAACGTGGTGGTGTCCGGCAGCCGCAAGCTGCTCGACGTCGAGGAGCTCTCCAGCAACATGGGCAACCTGCGCCGCCTGTTCGACGCCTTCGAGCAGAAGACCGGCCTCTTGCAGCTGCTCGACCAGTCGCGTACTGCCGCCGGCGTGCAGATCTTCATCGGTGGCGAATCCGAACTGCTGCCGCTCGACGAATGCAGCCTCGTCACCGCGCCCTACTCGGTCGACGGCCAGGTGGTCGGCACGCTCGGTGTCGTCGGCCCCACCCGCATGGCCTACGAGCGTGTGGTGCCGATCGTCGACATCACCGCCAAACTCCTGTCAAGCGCGCTGTCGCACCACTGATGCGTTATCTGAAAGAGCCGGACTACACTCATGGCCAGCAGGCCCGCACCGGCATCCTGCTGGTCAACCTCGGCACGCCCGAGGCGCCGACACCGCAGGCGCTGCGCCCCTACCTGAAAGAATTCCTCTCCGACCCGCGCGTGGTGGAAATCCCGCGCGCCCTGTGGTGGCTGATCCTCAACGGCATCATCCTCAACATCCGGCCGAAGAAATCCGCCGAGAAATACGCCGCGATCTGGACCGCCGACGGCTCGCCGCTGAAGGTCCACACCGAGAAGCAGGCCAAGCTGCTGAAGGGCTGGCTGGGCGAACGGATCGCCACCCCCTTCATGGTCGATTACGCGATGCGCTACGGCACGCCGTCGATTCCCGACACCCTGGACAGGATGAAGGCCGCCGGCTGCGAGCGCATCCTGATCCTGCCCGCCTACCCGCAATACGCCGCGTCAAGCACGGCGACCGCCTTCGACATGGCGTTCGACTGGCTGAAGCGGACCCGCAACCAGCCTGCGCTGCGCACACTCAAGCACTACCACGATCACCCCGCCTACATCCACGCGCTGGCTGCCAACATCCGCGACGCCTGGCAGATTCACGGCCGCCCCGACGTGCTCGTGATGAGTTTTCACGGCGTGCCGCGCTACACGCTGGACAAGGGCGACCCCTACCACTGCGAGTGCCAGAAGACCGGCCGTCTGCTGGCCGAGGTGCTCGGACTCGATCCGAAGCAGGTTCGCCTCACCTTCCAGTCCCGTTTCGGCCGCGCCGAATGGATCCAGCCCTATACCGACAGGACGCTGGCCGAGCTCGGCCGCGCCGGGACAGGCCGCGTCGATGTCGTCGCACCGGGCTTCACCGCCGATTGCCTGGAAACCCTGGAAGAACTGGCGATGGAAGGCCGCGCCACCTTCCTCGCCGCGGGCGGCAAGGCTTTCCACTACATTCCCGCGCTCAACGAGCATCCGCAATGGATCGAAGCACTCGGCCGCATCGCGCTGGAGAATCTCGGGGACTGGGTCAGCGACCGCTTCGACCGTGATGCCGACGAGCAGGCGCGGCAGGCCGGCAAGAGCCGCGCGCTGGCCATGGGCGCGCGCAGCTAGCGACTGACTTCGCCACGGATGTCGCAATCCAGAACGGGGCCACGGCCCCGTTCTGGATTGCTCCATGGTGCCAGGGGGAATCCGTGGGCCTTAAACCTTCTTCACGAACGCCGACTTCAAGCCCATCTGGCCGATGCCGTCGATCCTGCAGTCGATGTCGTGATCGCCTTCGACCAGGCGGATGTTCTTCACCTTGGTCCCCACCTTGACCACCAGCGATGAACCCTTGACCTTCAGGTCCTTGATCACGGTCACGGTGTCGCCGTCTGCCAGCACGTTGCCGTTGGCGTCGCGCACGGTGCGCGCCTCGTCTGTCGCCGCTGCCGCGTCCTTCGGCCATTCATGCGCGCATTCCGGGCAGATATACATGGCACCGTCTTCGTAGGCGTATTCCGAACCGCACTGGGGGCACTTGGGCAGGGCGCTCATGCCGCCCTCCGTTGCACGGTTGCGTTGCTGCCTTTTACATTCATGCTGCTCTCCTTTAACAATTCAGAATCAAACCGAACAACCCGGTTTCACCCGGATTGATCCGCATCCAGTGTGTCATTCCAGATGTCGTACGGACCTTTGGGCCGGGGAACCAGCGTCAGCAGCAGGGACAGGTCGGAATAGACGTCTGCCGGAAAGCCCTGCCGACCGCCCCGGCTGTCCACCAGCAGGCCTTGCAGCTGATCGAAACAGGTGGGCGATCCCCAGAACGCCACGATCTCCGGTACCAGACGCGGAAAGTGCTCTTCGAGCGGGCTCAGATCAGACACGGCTTTCCCCTTCCCGTTGACACGCAGTCTCCCGGTTGCCCGGACGACAAAAATGGAACCGCAATACCCTAGCTTATCCCCGCTCGTACACCACAAAATCAAATCGCAGTGCGTCGCCCTTCCCGCCCGTGTGCGGCTCGCGCGACACTTCCCTGAACGCGCTGCGGTCGTAGTCCGGGAACCACGCGTCGCCCTCGGCCTCGATGTCGACTTCGGTGAGGTACAGACGGTCGGCGAGCGGGATGGCCTGGGCATAGAGATCGGCGCCGCCGATGAAGAAGAGCTCGTCGGTGTCCTGGCACAGCGCGATCGCGGCGGGGATGGAGGCGGCGGCGACGCAGCCCTCTTTGCAATAGTTCGGGTTGCGGGTAATGACGATGTTGGTGCGCCCGGGCAGCGGGCGGCCGAGCGATTCGAAGGTCTTGCGACCCATCAGGATGGGATGGTTTAGCGTCAACGCCTTGAAGTGGGCGAGGTCTTCCGGCAGGCGCCAGGGCAGGCGGTTCTCGATGCCGATGACGCGGTTTTTGGCGAGGGCGGCGATGACGCTGATTCTGGGTTTGTTCGGACTCATGACTTCTCGATTGTTGTGTCTAGGCACTTGCCCTTCGACAAGCTCAGGGCGAACGGTGCCTAGGTTCGCGCCCACTCACCACTCACCACTCACCACTCACCACTCACCACTCACCACTCACCACTCACCACTCACCACTCACCACTCACCACTTATCACTCACCTTC
>JAJZRT010000397.1 GCA_021802595.1 Pseudomonadota bacterium | reverse complement strand
CCCTGGGCGTCACCGGCCAGGCCCACGCCTTGACCAATTCGACCACTGCTGGCGCCACTCAGAACAGCGGCAGCCTGTTCCTGTACGCATTCGAAGACCGCCAGGCCAACTCGGGCGCCACCAACACCGCCATCTTCGATCTGGGCCTGGCTTCCGCCTTCGACACCACCAGCAACCACAGCTTCGACTTCAGCGCCAGTGCCGGCTGGACCAGCTACATCGCCACGATCGCCAACCCCGCCAATATCCACTGGGGCGTGTTCGGTGGTGCGGGCAGTGGCGGCGCGGGTTCTTCGATGTTCACCACCATGTCGGTTGTCCCCACTTCCGTCGCCGGGTCCGCATTTACCAACGCCATTACGCACTACAACGGCGAGATCACTTTGTACGGCTCCAATGCCGGTTTTAACACGGTGACGGTCAATGACCTGGCCTCCACCTACTGGGACGACAATGCCAGCCAGACCTCCCTGGGCAAACTGACCACCGGTCTGGGCCAGAACCTGAACTTCTTCAAGTACACCTCCACTGGTACCGCACTTGCTAACAAGGCTACCAAGTACGCCTATGCCACCGGCGGCGATGCCGATTACTTCACCCTGAGCAACACCGGCGTGCTGACCTATACCGCCGCTGCGCCGGTGCCGGAAGCCGACTCGTACGCAATGATGCTGGCCGGCCTCGGTCTGGTCGGGTACATGGTGCGTCGCCGCAAGGCCGCCTGATCCGTCGCATTTTGGTAGCAGAAATCGCAGCACACCTGCGGAGCGCCGCCCCGTGGGATCTTCACTCTTGAAAAGGATATTCGCATGCAACGCAAAGCCCTGACCCTCGCCGTCGCCGCCGCCCTCGCCGGTGTCGCCGGCTCCGCCTCCGCCGCCTTCACCTATACGGCCGCCAACACCGCCGTGGTGAACATCTCCGGCTCGTCCGCCACCAACACCCAGTTGAAACTGTGGGCCCAGAACGTGCTGTGCGACAGCACCAACCAGGTCCTGCTGACCAACGATAGCAACAACTTCGCTGTTGTCTGCACGCCCAAGCCCGGCAAGATCACGCTGTCCGCCGGCAAGACCAACATCGCCGTGGTCAAGAACAGCGTCGGCGGTTCCGGTCAGGGCATCACCCCCGAGATCGCCCACTCCCCCCTGCCGATGCTGAACGTGTTCGGCGCCACCGGCAGCACGGTCAACGCCGTGCCCGACATTGGCGTGTCCGACGAAGAGCCGGCCGTCCTGGTGGCCGCCGGTGCCGCCTCGGGCGACATCGCCCAACTGGATTCCGCCCCCCTGAACGTGGTGACCTTCGGCACCCCGGTGACCCTGGGCCTGTACCACGCCCTGCAGGATGCCCAGATTGCCAGCGGCAAGCTTGCCAGCAGCTGCAAGTCCGCCAGCTCCACCACCGCGCCCTTCGACAGCCAAGGCTATAGCGTAAGCGAGGCCTGCATGCCTTCCCTGAGCAAGGGCCAGATCGCCTCCATCTTCGGTGGCCAGTCCAGCAGCTGGAGCGATTTCGGCCTGAACAACCCGTCTGGTGACAACGCCATCTACGTCGCCCGCCGCGTGGTCACGTCCGGCACCCAGACCGGATCGCGCGTGTTCTTCCTGAACGACCCCTGCACTGCTGGCGCGCAGACATTCGTGAACGGCGACAACGGCGAGAGCGCCACCCAGGCCAACGCCTGTAACAGCGCCGCACCCGCCGGCCGCGTGTACGAGGGCAGCGGTTCCGGCAACGTCGAGACCTGCATGACCAACCACGACCGCAACCACCGTTGGGCCATCAGCATCAACTCCACCGAGTTCCCGGGGGTCAACAACGACACCAGCGATGAGTATGGCATCGGTGGGGGTATCGCGACCGGCCAGAAAATCGCCAACAAGGACTACCAGCGCCACATCAAGATCGATGGCATGTCGCCCAGCACCTTCAACGTGGCGGTTAACCGTTATGGCAACTGGGTCGAGGCGACGATGAACACCTCCAACGTCTACGCCCTGTCTGCCGATGCCACCGCACTGCGGGATGCCATGGTGACCGGTTTCAATGACCCTCTTGTGCTGAATACCCTGAACACCGGCTTCAACACCACCGCCCTGTGGCATGCCGCTGGCGAAACCACTCTGGACGCCGGCATCATCGCCCCGTACGCGGCAGGCACGCCTGTCTTCCCTGCCACCGTGGCGGACACCCATGCCACGCCGCTGATGTACTTCACGCATAGCATCACCGGCGCGCCCAACACCTGCCAGCCCGCCATGAGCGCCTACGCCACCGGACTGAGCAACTAAGTCGTCCTCTGACATAGGGGGGCGGTGCAATGCCGCTTCCGACCGTAATGCCAAGCCTGCCCTTCGGGGCAGGCTTTTTTTGACTGCGAATTGAAGGGTGCCCAGCACCTGGCGACCGAAAGTCAGCCGGAACCGTGGCATTCATGAGCCGTATGGCTCATGCCCTAGAAGCGGTATTGAAACGGCTCATCTCTAGACTTCTGTCCCTTTGGATTGCTCGCGGACATGTCCGAAATTTGCAGAGGAAAGATGACGATGCAGGCTGGCCTGGGTGTGCTGCTGCTGATGCTGGCGTGCGTGTCCGGCATCGCCTTGGGCGCCCCGGAGACCGGTGCTTCGCCGAAGCTGGATCTGCTCGAGTTTCGGGTCACGGGCAACACCGTGTTACCGCAGCTGGCCATCGAGGAGGCGGTGTATCCCCTCCTGGGGCCGGGCAAGACCGTCGCCGATGTGGAAAAAGCGCGCGCCGCGCTGGAAAAGGCCTACCACGACGCAGGCTATCTGACGGTCTACGTCAGCGTGCCGGAACAGAAAGTCCAGAACGGGGTGGTCACGCTGAAGGTGACCGAGGGCGTGATCGAGCGTACCCGGGTGACCGGCGCACAATACACCCTGCCTTCGCGCATTCGCGCCGAGACGCCCTCCACGGCGGAAGGGCAGGTGCCCAATTTTCCCGAGATGCAGCGTGAACTGGCGGCCGTCAGCCGTGCCCCCGGCGTGCACGTGACGCCCACGCTGGAGCCCGGCCGCAGGCCGGGCACGACGGTGCTTGAACTGAAGGTGAGCGACACGCCCCCGGTGTCGGCCTGGCTGGACTACAACAATGCCCACAGCGCGAACACCTCGAACACGCGGCTGGCCGGCGGCATCAGCTACAGCAATCTGTTCCAGCGCGCCCAGACGCTGTCCCTGACCTACCAGACCGCGCCGACCAACCCGGCCGAAGCGAGCGCCGTGTCGGCTTCCTACGTCATGCCGCTGGCGGATTACCAGCGTTATCTGTCGCTGTACGCAGTGCATTCCAGCAGCGACGTCACCAGCTCGGCCATCAACGTGGGTGACCAGATCCTGTTCGGCAACAACGACATCGTCGGCGCGCGCTACATCATGCCGCTGCGCCCGCGCGGCAGCCTGACGCACCAGCTGACCCTGGGCCTGGACTGGAAAAATTCGAAGCAGGAGGCCAACGGCCTCAGCACGCCGGTGCGCTACTGGACCCTGGATGCGAACTACGGGCTGGGGCTGACCGACGCGGGCGGCAACTGGCAGTTCGGCGCCGGGACGGTGCTGGGGCTGCGCGGGCCGGGCACGGGAGAAGCCTCCTTCGGCCAGCGGCGCTATCTCGCCCACAACAGCTTCGCCGTCCTCAAGCTCAATGCGCAGCGGCTGCAGAAGCTGCCGGCCGGCTGGTCGCTGGTGGGCAGCGCGGACGCGCAGCTCGCCGACCAGGCCCTGATCAACAACGAGCAGTTCTCCGCCGGCGGGGTGGGCAGCGTGCGCGGCTATCTGCAGTCCGAGGCGGCGGGCGACCAGGGCATCCGTGCCAGCCTGGAACTGCGCGCCCCGGCCTGGACGCCGAGCCAGTGGCCGCTGCTGAAAAGCGTGCAGCCCTATGCGTTCTACGACGCGGCGTATCTGCGCGTGAACGATGCGCTGCCGGCGGAGATCGCGTCCTACACCCTGGACTCGGTGGGGCTGGGGCTCGACCTGCGTGCCGGACGCGCCTTCTCCCTCAGCCTGAGCCTGGCCCAGGCCCTGACGGACGGACCGAAGAACGACCTGAGCAGTTCTCCCCCCAAGCCCTTTACCCGGGCCCACGATGTGCGCGTGCATTTCGATACGCGCCTGGATTTCTGAATCGCGAGGATGCGCCATGCTGACACCTAATCCGTCTTACCAGCGTCGTGCCAGACAGAGCGTCATTGGCCCGGCCATGCCGGCGCAGCCTCAGTTCAAAATGCGGCTGCTGACCCTGGCGGTGCTGTCGGCCTGCGCCTCGTTGTCCCTGGCGGCCCCGAATCATGTCGCGCCCCCAGTCAATCCGCTGCCCACCGGCGGGGTGGTATCGGACCCTAGCACCGCCAGCATCGTCAACAGCACGCCCAACCTGATGCAGATCAACCAGACGGGCATGAAGACGACGATCCGCTGGAACAGCTTCGACATAGGCCAGGGCTACACGGTCCGCTTCAACCAGCCCAGCAGTTCGGCCGAGGCCATGAACTACATCGGCGGCGCCAATCCCTCGGTGATCCAGGGCACGCTGTCGGCCAACGGCAAGGTCTATCTGGTCAACTCGAACGGCATCCTGTTCGACGGATCCGCCCAGGTCAACGTCAACACGCTGATCGCCTCGTCGCTGGATATTTCGCAGAGCACCTTCGACAACGGCATCACGTCCAGCCTGGCCGGCAAGA
>JAJZRT010000396.1 GCA_021802595.1 Pseudomonadota bacterium | reverse complement strand
CGGACGCGATCGCCGCATTGATCTCGGTTTCGCGGCACACGGTGCTCACCTACGTGCGGCGCATCTACGCGAAGCTGAAGGTGACCTCGAAAGCGGAAGCGATCTACGAAGCGCACTGCCTCGGCATCGTGAACGAGCGCAAGAAGTGACCTCGGCATTCCCGGCCGCGCAACGCATGCGGGAACGCCTGGAACACCGTTTCCGCATGGTCGTCCCCGACCCGGACACGGAACGCACGCTGTTCGACGTGATGGTGCCATCCGTACTACACGGCGCACGCAGCGGCCTCTACGGCGGGACCGTCATGGCGGCCACCATCGCCTGGATGTTCTGGGACGAGCGCCGCAGCCCGGCGTTTTCCCTGTGGTTCGGCGCACTGGCGCTGTCGGTGCTGTTGCGCGGGCGCCTGCTGCGGGCCTGGCGCCGCCCTGGCGTCCGGCTGGGCCGGCCTCATGTCCATCGGCTGACAGCGGTCTACGCGGCTGTCGGCGTCCTGTGGGGGCTCGCCGGCTGGGCCTTCAACCACGCGGGCCCCGGTCGATGGCAGGAATTCGCGCTGCTGACGTGTCAGTACCTGCTGCTCGTCAGTTCGACGGTCGCCCTCTCGGGCTACCTCCCGGTCTACGCGGCATTCTCCACGGCCATGTGCATGCTGATCCCGATTCCGTGGATGACCGGCGGCACCCGCGAGGGGGTGATCGTCGGCATCGGAACCGCGGCCACCTTCGTCAGCGGCCTCAGCTTCGCGCTCCATCATGCGCGAACCCAGGCGGAATCGATCAGGATGCGATTCGAACTCGAGGCAACCGACGCACAGATGCGCGAGATCGAACGCGCCCGGATCCTGAGCGAGGAGCGGCAGCGCCTGATGCAGGACATGCACGACGGATTGGGTTCATCGCTGGTCAGCACCTTGCGCGCATTGGAGCGCGGTGAACTGGAAAGCGGCAACGCCGCACGCATGCTCCGGACCTGCCTCGACGATCTCAAGCTGGTGATCGATTCGATGGAATCCGTCGACGCGGACCTGCTGCTCCTTCTGGCGACCCTGCGGACCCGCCTGGGTCCGCGGCTCAAGGCCGGCGGCATCGCACTGCGCTGGGAAGTTGCCGATGTCCCCGAACTCCCATGGCTCGATGCCCGGAACTCCCTGCACATCCTGCGGATCCTGCAGGAGGCGTTCACCAACATCATCAAACACGCTGGAGCCACGGAAATCCGCGTGGCGACCTGGACGGCGGACGGCAACATCGGGATCGTCATCGCCGACAACGGGCGCGGCTTCGCGCTCGGCGATGCCGGCCGAGGTGCTGGCAAGGGTCTGGCGAACCAGGTGCGCCGGGCGGAATCGATCGGCTCGACGATCGCCTGGACATCCGGGAACCCGGGCACCTGCGTGACTCTCGTATTGCCGATCGAGGGAAAAGCTCCCAATCCGTGAACTCGGCATTCGGCCGGGCCCAGCGCGCTGAAGAACAAGGATGTCGCGGATGTGCTCGCAGCCGACTACTTCGAACCAAGGGCGACGCGACCGTCTGCTTCCGGCGCAGCGGGTGCTGGCTGCGCCTTGCGCTGAGCCTTTTCGGCCTTCTTGCGCTTCTTCTGCTGCTCGCGTTGTCGCTTTTCGAACGGGTAATTGGGCTTGGCCATGGGCTTCCTTTCCACCTGTCGGGAGGGTGAGGCCGGCGGAGCTGACAGGGCGCTCGCCATGAATCAACGCTGGGCGCAACCCGCGGCTGCGCGCTTGACGCGCTCGAAATCCCCTGCCCGCAGAGCCTGCAAGGGCGTGCGCGCTTGCCCCGACTCAGGCCTGGCCATCGACCCCTTGGGCGTGCTGAAGAACAAGAACCCGGACCCGCCAGAGAGCTTGCCCAAGAGCTTGGAGACAGCCTCCACCTGGCGGCGCTGCAGCGAGGCATCGGCGTAGAACGCCGGGTCGCCGCGACGAGCGCCGAGCTCGACGTAGAACAGCCGGTTTGCGGTCACCGCCTTGCTCATGGCTTGGCGGCCGATGCCTCCAAAAGCGACGCCATTTCCGCGCGAACGCGCTCCAGAATGGCCATTGCGCTCCAGAATGGCCATTGCGCGCGAGATTTCTTGGCGAGACCGCAGGTTGCGCACGCGCTCGACGACGGTTTTTCCGCCCAGCGTCAGCGCGTGCTCCGCCGCCTTGAAGTTTTCGATCAAGCCGTGGGCGCTGGTCGCCTGTCGCTTTCGGGTCCCGGAGGACTCCCGGGTTTGGACTGTCGTCATGATCGTGATCCTTCGGAGTCCAAGTCTACCCCTTCGTGTCTGTCAACCAAGGCAACCCAGTCAACCTGAACTCTGCGAGCGCAAGCCGTACGAACTCGGGGCCTGCGTCGCTGGCTCCCTGATAGCGAACCCGCCCATGAATCCAGTCGAGGACATACAGCCAAGGCTGGTCGCTGCTGGCGCGCTCCGTCGGTCCCGTCAAGCAACGCCGGACGCAGATTACCGCTCTCCACGTGTCGACTTGCGCGGCGCCTTGAGAGGATGAAGCGTTTCCCCACGCGCCAGCATCTCCACAAAGTTCGCGATGCGCCTGGCCCGCGTTTGCGCTCTCTTGGCGTCGTTCACGCGGTAGATGATCGCGTAGCGATTGGCGCGGTCCAGCGCATCGAACATGCGCTTCGCGCCGTCGTTCGAGGCCAGTGCCGCCGCCAGGTCCTGTGGCAACTCCGCCTGCGCCTGGGAGGCATAGGCGGCATCCCATCGTCCATCGGCCTTGGCCGCCATGATCTCGGCCAGCCCATCGGGATGGAGACGGCCCTGTCGGGCCAGTTGTTCCGCAGCCGTGCGGTTTTTCGCCGACCATCGACTTCCCGGCCTGCGAGGGGTCATGCGCACGAGGAAGTAGCTCTCATCGAACCGGGCCAGTTGCCCGTCGATCCAGCCATGGCAAAGCGCGACCTCCACCGCCTGTTCCTTGGTGATGGTCGTGACCTCGGCTCCGGCCTTCGCAACCTTGAGCCAGAAAGCCTCCGAGACGGTCGAGGCGCCAGACAGATGCGCCTGAAGCTCAACGGAGCTGCCGAACATCAGGATCGGCTCGTTCTTGTGCGTGCCAGCATGCATGATGATCCCGAAGCACAACTGCGCGGGCGACACCGCGGGTGGGCGTGTCCAACGGACTCCGGCCGGATTGCCGTCCATCGCAATCGTGCCCTGCGGCGGTTCGACTCCGTACGGACAGGTATCCCAGCAGCGAGCCGCGCTGGATGTCCCCCTGGCTCGAGAGCACCGCTCCCATGATGCACAGCAGACTTGCCGCCACCACGGCCAGGCTGGCCGCAGCTTCGCCACGCAGGTCCAGCCAAGCCAGGACAAAAAGCCCGTGGCAGGCAAGGACAGCCTGCACGTTCCCGATTGGCAAGTGCCGCGAAGCGACAATCGTCAGGGTTAGGGTGCCAAATCCCAACAGGGCCACCCGCAGCCGACACGAATGACCATGTTCCCCGCTTGGTGTTCATTGCGAGCCATCCAGCGACGGTGCAGTCGGAGCCCACTGAAGTAAAACATCGTTTGACATACATCCAAAGGCTCGCCATAATCCGTACAACGATGTTTAACAGGAGTGCTCGATGGAAGTCGCGCTGAAGAAGATGGGCAACAGCACCGCCGTGGTGATCCCGCCCCCGGTCCTCAAAGACCTTGGCATCGGTGCCGGCCAGCACCTGACGCTGGACACGACGGCAGACGGCAAGATCGTGCTGACGCCCAAGCGCAAGTACGTCCTGGCCGACATGATCGCGCAGTGCGACCTGAAGGCCGCGCCGCCGGCCGACCTGGCGTTGTGGGATGTGGCTCGACCCGTGGGCGGCGAGGTCATCTGATGGCTGTTTTCGAACGAGGCGACATCGTGAGCGTACCCCTGGACCCCGCCATCGGCCATGAGCAGCGCGGCACCCGGCCGGCTCTGGTCCTGACCACCAAGGAGTTCAACCGGCTCGGCGATGTTCTGATCGCGCCGATCACCCAGGGCGGCGACTTCGCACGCTACGCCGGCTTTGCTGTGACCCTGACGGGCACGGGCTGCAAGACCCAGGGCGTAGCCTTGGTGAACAAGATTCGCATGCTTGACCTAGCCGCTCGCAAGGCGCGCAAGATCGAGCACGCACCCCAAGAGGTGATCGACGACGCCATCGGGCGTCTCGGGGCCCTGCTGGACTGATGGTGCTCGGCTGTGGGCTGCCCACACCCAAATCCGGATAGCCGAAAAAATCGGGCTGGTCGATCCGGCCCGCTATCGCTTGAACCAGCTGCAGGGGTGAGCTCTACCTAGCCACCCCAGGCGCAGCCGTGCGCCCAGAGCTGACATCAATTTCGTCCAGAAGTGACATCCATTTCTTCCGCCGACAACTGTAGGTTCTCATCTGACCTGCGAAATCGGGGTCAGGCAGATCAGCGGGTTGCGCATCTCGGATGAGAATGCCCTCCCGGGAATTCTCATCAAAGGTGCAAAAATCCTATCAGCCTTCGCAACACATTGATTTGCTGAAGATTTTCGCAGACAGCCGACCAGTACACAACTCTCGCGCCGAGCCACTTGCAGGCCTCGTACGTCCGTGCGAAGCAGACCCCGGGCTTCAGCCGCTTCCGGGAGATCAGTCAGCCCGAACCCACCGTACAGCTACGTCTCGATAACTACTTGGTTGGCGACGGCGTTGTACAAATCGATGTTGGTTTGCGGAGTACGTAT
>JAJZRT010000395.1 GCA_021802595.1 Pseudomonadota bacterium | reverse complement strand
TTCGACAGGGTGCGCGTCACCAGCAGCTGCGGATAGCGCGCCACCAGCCCCACCGCCGACTCGCCGCCGAAATCAATGTAGGCTTCGTCGATCACCACCACCGAGTCAGGATTGCCCGCCAGCAGGTGCTCGACTTCGCCCAGCGCCATCAAGCGCCCGGTGGGCGCGTTGGGGTTGGGGAAGACCACCCCGCCGTTGGGCGTCAGGTAATCGTCGACCCGGATCTCGAACATGTCCGTGAGCGGAATCTGCCGATACGCGATCTCGTAGAGCCCGCAATAGACCGGGTAAAAGCTGTAGGTGATGTCCGGAAACAGGATCGGCTTCTCATGCTTCAGCAGCGCCATGAAAGCATGCGCCAGCACCTCGTCGGAGCCATTGCCCACGAATATCTGGTCGGCACTGACGCCGTGATACGCGGCGATGCCCGCGCGCAACCGGTCCGAATTGGGGTCGGGGTACAGACGCAACGTGTCGGCGGCCTCTGCACGCACTGCATCCAGCACCCTCGGGCTTGGCCCATAGGGATTCTCGTTGGTATTGAGCTTGACCAGATTGGGCAGCTTGGGCTGCTCGCCCGGCACGTAGGGCGTCAGGCCGCGCACCACGGCGCTCCAGAACTGGCTCATTGATGGACCAGACGATATTCGGCGGAACGTGCGTGTGCCTGCAAACCTTCGCCGTAGGCCAGCGTGGCGGCGATCCGCCCCAGCGTCTGCGCGCCGGCCTGCGACACGTGGATCAGGCTGCTGCGCTTCTGGAAGTCGTAGACGCCCAGCGGCGACGAGAAACGTGCGGTGCGCGAAGTGGGCAGGACATGATTCGGGCCGGCACAGTAGTCGCCCAGCGCCTCACAGGTGTGCTTGCCCATGAAGATCGCGCCGGCATGGCGCAGCTTGGGCAGCAGCGCATCGGGATCGGCCACCGACAGCTCCAGGTGTTCCGGCGCGATGGTGTTGGAGATGGCCGTCGCATCGTCGAGGTCGCGCGTCTTGATCAGCGCGCCGCGTTGGGTGAGCGAGGTGCGGATCACCTCGCTCCTGGGCATTTCTTCAATCAGTCTGTCGATCGCTGCGGCGACTGCGTCTAGGTAGGCCGCGTCGGGCGACAGCAGGATCGACTGCGCCATTTCATCGTGCTCAGCCTGGGAAAACAGGTCCATCGCCACCCATTCCGGCGGCGTGTTGCCGTCGGCGATCACCAGGATCTCGGACGGACCGGCGATCATGTCGATGCCGACGGTACCGAACACGCGGCGTTTGGCTGCTGCCACATAGGCATTGCCGGGCCCGACGATCTTGTCGACCTGCGGCACGGTCTCGGTGCCGTACGCCAGCGCAGCCACCGCCTGCGCGCCGCCGATGGTGAACACGCGGTCTACGCCCGCGATCGCCGCAGCGGCCAGCACCAGCTGGTTCTGTTCGCCGCCCGGGGTCGGCACCACCATGATGAGCTCGCCAACGCCCGCCACTTTGGCCGGAATCGCGTTCATCAGCACCGACGACGGATAGGCCGCCTTGCCGCCCGGCACGTACAACCCGACGCGGTCGAGCGGAGTGACCTGCTGCCCCAGCACGGTGCCATCGTCCTCGGTGTAGGTCCACGAGCCCTGGACCTGTTTCGCGTGATAGCGGCGCACGCGCTCGGCCGCGGCTTCGAGCGCCTGGCGGGTATCGGCGGGCAGCTGATCGAGTGCCGCCCTGAGCTGCGCCCTATTCAGTTCCAGACTGGCCAGGGAACTGGCCGGCAGGCGATCGAAACGTTCGGTGTATTCGAGCACCGCCGCATCGCCCCGTGTCTTCACATCGTGCAGGATGGTCGCCACCGTCTGCTCGATGGCGGCGTCAGCAGCGTCGTCGAATTGCAGCAGGCGGGCAAGGCGCGCCTGAAAGTCAGGCTGCGTGCTATCGAGGCGGGTGAGCGTAACCACAGGATTCCTGCTTAACAAAAAAGGCGAAGACGGGTTGGAATTGTACCGGTTTTTGGCGTTTTTCCGTGCCCGACCGGGTCATTCCACGCGATTTTCATACCCATTCCGGAGATTAGACAAAGTCCAGATTGCTGTTTATCATAAGGCGCATGCATTACACGCGCGACAACATGGCGGGCCTCCTGCGCAGCCACGACATCAATCCGACCCACCAGCGGATCGAGATCGCACACGCGCTGTTTTCCCGTCAGGAGCATCTCTCGGCCGACCAGGTGATGGCGATCGTCAACACCCGACACTCCGAAACCTCCAAGGCCACGGTCTACAACACGCTCAGGCTGTTCCTTGAAAAAGGCCTGGTGCGCGAAGTCATCGTCGACCCCAGCAAGGTGTTTTTCGACCCCAACACCAGTCCACACCATCACCTCTACGAAGTCGACAGCGGCAAGTTATCCGACATCGACGCCGAGCACGTACAGATATCCGGCTTGCCGCCACTGCCGCCAGGCATGGTGACCGAAGGCATCGACCTCATCGTGCGCGTCCGCCGCAAGGCGTGACACCCTCCGCCCGTCGATGAAACGGGTTCACATCGCCCCCACCCTGCTCGATGCCCAACTGGCAGTCGATGCGCTGTCCAGCCTCGGCATCGCCAGCCATATCTTCAACGCCAATGCCGCCGGCGCGCTGGGCGAGGTTCCGTTCCTGCAGGCGCAGCCTGAAGTATGGGTCGCGAACGACGCGCAGGCCCGCCAAGCATGCGAGGCGCTGGCGGCGTTCCTGAGCGTACAGCCCGGCGCAGAAAAAACCTGCCCGCACTGCGGCGAACGCAATCCCGGCAATTTCCTGAGTTGCTGGCTGTGCGGGAATCTGCTGCCGGACTGAACGCCTGCGGCCGTCAGGACGGCAGCAGGCCTTTCTTCAGCGCATCGAGATGCTGCTGATACTGGCGGGCAAAAATCCGTTCCAGTTCGTCGATCGCCTCGACGGCCGCGACGCCATGCACCAGATGGCGCGTCATCTGCGCCGAAGCCTCGTGGAAAATCTGATTGCGTTCCAGCATGGGATAGGTCTGCATCAGGCGCTGGATCGCCTTGACCACGTTCTCCTGCTCTGGCCGCGGGATCGGCAGCGGTTCGGCGGGCGGCGCTGCAGCGGTTTCGGCGCCTTCCTTGCCGGCCAGAAACTCCGCGTAGTCCAGCAGTGCCTGTTGCCGCGCCTCCGACAACGACCGGAATATCGACGCAAGGCGCTTGCCGTCGTGCATCAGCGGCTGCGTCCCTTGTGCGGACGCTTCATCGGAACGACGTCGACATTGCACTGCTGGAACTTGTTTTCGACAAAGCTGATGAAGGCGTCGAGCAGCTTGCTGCGGAATTTTTCCGGGGCGTACACCATGGAGAGTTCGCGCGTGAGCCGGGGATTCAGCGCCACCGCGACCAGCGTGCCCAGCTGGATTTCCTTGGTGACGGTAGACGCCGACATGATGGCCACCCCAAGATTGGCCTCGACGGCCCCCTTGATCGCCTCGCGGCTTCCCAGCTCCATTTCGATGTGCAGATCGTCCGGGTTGACGCCGTTGTCCTTGAAGAAATCGTCCACCACCTCACGCGTGCCCGAGCCGTGCTCGCGCGACACGTAGGGCTGCTCGGCGATATCGTGCGCATTCACGCTCGAACGCGAGGCCAGCGCATGCTGGGGCGAACAGATCATCACCAGTTCGTCTTCGCAGCACGCCAGCGTGGTCAGGTTGGGATTGTGCGAGGGCGCCTCGATCAGGCCGACGTCGAGCGAATGGTCCGCCACTTTCGCCGCCACCGTTTCCGAGTTGGCTACCGTCAGCCGTGCCTGCACCTGCGGAAAGCGCTCCTTGAACTCGCCCAGGATGCGCGGCAACTGGTATTCCGCAATGGTGGTGGAGGCCCCGATCATCAGTGGCCCCGTCACCTGCCCGGTCAGTTCGCCCACGCGCGCTTCCATCTCGCCGGTCAAGGCCAGGATGCGGTCGGCGTAACCGAGCACCAGATCGCCCGCGGGCGTCAGTGAAATCTTGCCGTGGCTGCGCTCGAACAGGCGGGTGTTGAAATGCTCTTCCAGCTGCTTCACCTGAAAGGTCACGGCAGGCTGCGTCATGTACAGAATATCGGCGGCCTTGGTGAAGCTGAGCTGCTTGGCGACAGTGTAGAATACTTGCAGTCTGCGGTCGGCCATTAAATCCCGTCCCTGGGTCAGAAAAGATTTTTATTCAACCACAAACCCGCCCGTGTTGAAACCTCCCCATCATCAAGCTGTTGTAATGTCTGGCCTTTCCCACGCTTCCCGCCGTCGGTCAACCATGACGTTGCGCCGAGCGTAATCCAGGCCACCTCCCCCTTGAATCGCCCGTTTTACATCATCCTGCTGGCGCAGTTCCTGTCCGCTTTGGCCGACAATGCGCTGCTGTTCGCAGCGATCGGCCTGCTGATTTTCTTCTCGGCACCCGAATGGTATTCGCCGCTGCTGCAGACTGTTTTCGTCGTCGCCTATATCGTGCTGGCCCCGCTGGTGGGCCCATTTGCCGACGCGCTCCCCAAGGGTCGCGTCATGCTCATCGCCAACACGCTCAAATTCGCCGGCTGCCTGACCATGCTGGCCGGACTGCACCCGCTGCTGGCCTACGCCATCGTCGGCGTCGGCGCCGCCATGTATTCGCCCGCAAAATACGGCATCCTCACTGAACTGCTGCCGCCCGAAAAACTCGTCGTCGCCAACAGCTGGATGGAAGGCACCACGGTCGCCGCCATCCTGCTGGGT
>JAJZRT010000394.1 GCA_021802595.1 Pseudomonadota bacterium | reverse complement strand
AGCACCCGTGCCCTCGGCGCCGCCGGGTTCGGCAAAAAGGCGCGGGCGATGAACCCGGGCTTTGCCAGCCGGGGGGCAGCGCATTTTGTCAGCGAGGGTCGGAAGGCCCGGCCATGTAATTTTGCACGGTAAGAAACGGGAACACGGCCGGGATTTCGGCGATTTCGAGCGAAAATGGCCCGATCGCATTCCGGGTGCGGTATGAGAAGGCAGTTTGCTGCGTGCAATCATGGAATGCAACTGTAATTGGACGCGATGCCCTAGTCTGAGGCGGTGTATTGCACGCAGCAAACCGGGGTGCTAACGCGGGGGATGACATCGCGTGCAAGACAAGCAGCGTCAGGTGGTGCCGCTGTCGAGGCGGGCTGGATGACGTCGTTCCTCTCCAGCCTGGCGCATGACGACCTGGCGCCGGCAACCCTGCGCGGCTACCGCTACGACCTGCGCCACTTCCTCGCCTGGCGCAGCACGGTCCAGGACGCGCCGTTCACGATCGAAGGTTTGGCCGAATACGATTTGATCGCCTACCGCCAGCACATGGTCGCGGCCGGCCGCCGGCCCGCCACGGTCAACCGTCGCCTGGACGCCCTGCGCCGCCTATGCCGCTGGGCGCGCGGGACCGGCGCCTTGAGCGCTGACGCCACGAGCAATGTCCGGCCGATGCGCACCATCCGCAATCGCCAGCCGGTCGGGCTGACGGACGTCGAGAGCCACGCCCTGCTGCGCGCCGCCGGGGCGTCCTCGCACGGCCTGGCCGCCCGGAATTACGCGCTGGTGCAGCTCATGCTGCAGGCCGGGCTGCGGGTCGGCGAGGTCGCGACGCTGCACGTCGGCGACATCACCATGAACGACCGCTCGGGCAGCGTTCGCATCCGCCAGGGCAAAGGGCTCAAGGCACGCGACGTCCCGCTGAACGCGACCGCGCGACGCGCGCTCAAGCAGCATCTCGAGCACCGCCAGGCGCCGGACAGGACCCTGGCGCTGTTCGTCAGCAGCCGCGAGACGGCGATGCCGGTGCGCACCATCCAGTCCGTCATCGCCAGCATCGCCCGCCGTGCCAGGCTGAAGCGGGTTGCAGTTTCGGCGCACACGCTGCGCCACACCTTCGCGCTGGGCTACCTGCGCGACAATCCCGGCAAGCTGCTGGAACTGGCCAGCCTGCTCGGTCACGAATCTATCGACACGACGGCCATCTACACGCGACCATCGCGCGACGATCTCGCGGCCGACCTGGAGCGCTCGCATCTCAATGTCGATGGATGATCCATGGGCCACGGCGACGCCGCCTCGGCACCTGCTCATAGCCGTTGATCCGAGCGAGGACGAGCTCGCGCGGGACTGGAGCCTGTCGTCCGCGGATCTGGCCGTGATCGCCGAATGCCGCAGCGGCGATCATCGTCGCCGCTTCGCCCTGCAGCTCTGCGTCATGCGACGCCATGGCTGTTTTTTGGACGACTACCGCCGGGTGCCGGTCAAGATCGTCAACCACCTGTCCCGCCAGCTCGGCTTGGCGCCGGTGCTGTTCCTTGACCGGCCTGGCCGTGCCCAGACGGAACGAGAGCAGTCGCTGCGCATCCGCCGCTATCTCGGCATCCGCGACTTTGGCCAACAGGCTGCCATCGATCTGCGGCAATGGCTGCGTCCGCGCGCCATCGAAGGCCGTACCGCCGCCGAGCTCCTGCGGCACGCCGAAGACAAGCTGCGCGATTGGCGGGTCATGGTGCCGGCCACGAGCACGCTCGAACGGTTGGTGGGCGCCGAGGTGACGCATGCCACGACCGGTCTGTTCGATATGGTGGCGACGCGGTTGCCGCCGAGCTTGCGTGAGGCGATCGCGCTGCTGGTCGAAGTGCCGGAGGGCGACGCCCGCTCAAGCCTGTTCCGGCTCAAGGACTACCCGAAATCCGCCAACGCCGCGGTGATCAAAGGCGACATCGTTCGTCTTCATCTGATCGAGGAGCTGCTCGGCGCCGACGCCGGGCTGGACGATCTCGATCCGCGGATCGTGCGCCAGCTCGGCCAGCTCGGGCGCCGCTACGACGCCGGCGATCTCCGGCGCTTCGCCAGGCCAAAACGCGACGCGCTGGTCGCCTGCTATCTGGTTGAGGGCCGCAAGACGCTGCTCGACCAGATCGTCGAGATGAACGACCTGTTCCTGACCGCGATGAACCGCAAATCCCGCAACGCCGTCGAGAAGCGCCGCAAGACCCTGCGCCGCCGCTCCCGTGACGGTCTGCACCGCGTGCTCGGCGCGGTTGATGCGCTGGTGACGGCCGACGGCGCGCAAACCGTCGCTGCGTTCCGCGACGGGCAGAACCCACCGGCCCTGATCGAGGCGGCCATTGCCTGCAGGGCCTACGAGCGGCTGGAGGAACGCGGTCATCTCGACGCCATGCTGGCGCGCTACGGCACGCTCCGCCAGTACCTGCCGGCATTCCTCGCCCTGCCGTTCCAGGCGGCGGCCGGACAGGAGCCCCTTCTCGGCGCGGTCGAGATCCTGCGCGCGCTCGATGCCGGCACGCGCGGCGCGCTGACCAAAGACGATCCGTACGGCTTCGTGCAGGCCGATTGGCGGCCCCATCTCATCACGGATGGCAAGCTGGACCGCGCCATCTGGGAAATCTCGCTCGCCTTCGCGGTTCGCGACGCTCTGCGCGCCGGCAGTCTGTTCTTGGCGCAAAGCCGCGACCACGTCTCATTCTGGAACTTGGTCTATGACGACCGGAATTGGCAGCAAGCCCGTGAACAGGCCTACGGGCGTCTCGATCTGCCGCTCGACGGACAAGCGTTCCTGGCCCGGCTGACTGCCGAATTCGACCGCGTGGCACGCGCCGCCGAAGGCGGCATGCCCGGCAACCGCTTCGCCGAAATCCGCGATGGCCGGCTGAAGCTCAAACGGCGCGATGCCATGGCGGTCTCGCGCGCGCTGCACGAACTACGCGCCACTATCAACGCCAGCCTGCCGCGCGTGCGCATCGAAGACCTGCTGCAGGATGTCGACGAATGGTGCGGCTTCACCGGCGCCTTCCAGCCACTCGGCGGTTACGAGCCGCGCGGCGCCAATCCGCACCGCTCGCTGCTGGCCACCCTGATCGCGCACGGCACCAATCTCGGCCTCGCCGCGATGAGCCAGAGTGTCGACAGCCTCACCGCCGAGGCGCTGCAGGACACCAGCCGTTGGTTCTTGCGCGACGCCACGCTCAAGGCGGCCAACACCATTCTGGTCAATCATCATCACGGTCTGAAACTCAGCGCGATCTGGGGCGACGGAAGCCGCTCCTCCTCGGATGGCCAGCGCTTCGCGGTGGAACGCGACAGCCTGCTTGGCAGCGTCTATCCGCGCTATTTCGGCTACTACGACCGCGCGCTTCAGCTCTATACGCACACCTCCGACCAGCACAGCGTCTATGCCACCCAGGCGATCTCGTGCGCCCCGCGCGAGGCCGGCTACGTGCTCGGCGGCATTCTCGACAACGACACCGCCCTGGCAATCCGTGAGCACACCTCCGATACTCACGGCTTCACCGAGCACCTGTTCGGACTTTGCGCGCTCCTCGGCATCGCCTTCCTGCCGCGGCTGAAAGACCTGCCCGACCAGGTGCTCAGCCGCATCGATCGCGACGCCGATTACGGAGTGCTGCAGCCGTTACTGCGCGGCCGCATCAACGTCGACCTCATCCTGGAGCAGTGGGACCAGCTCGTGCGCCTCACCGCGTCGCTGAAGGACCGGCTGACCCCGGCCCACGTCGTCATGCAGCGCCTGGCCAATGCCAACGCGTCGGATCGTCTCGCCGGAGCCCTCACCCAGCTCGGGCGCCTAATGAAGACGCTGCACATCCTGCGATACATCCAGGAAGAGCCGCTGCGCGACGCCATCCAGCTGCAGCTCAACCGTGGCGAGTTCCGCCATATCCTCGCCAAAGCGCTGTTCTTCGCCAACCAGGGCAGCTTCCGCTCCGGTGACTACGAAGAGGTGATGAATAAAGCCAGCTGTCTCAGCCTGCTCTCCAACGCGGTCCTGGTCTGGAACACCGTCCACATCGCCCGCATTGTCGACCAACTCCGCGCCGCCGGCCACGAGGTGAAGGACGAGGACCTGGCCCGCGTGTCACCGCTCGCGCACGCCCACGTCATCCCTAACGGCAGCTACTTCCAGTCCCCACGCCGACGCGCCGAAGCGGCGCCCGAACCCGCCATGGCCTGAGCCAAAGGAGCTATCATGCCGCACTCCGACCCAGTGAACTGGCAGCCGATCAGCGAAATGCCGCTGATCGCGAGCATGATCGACGGCGCCCTGGATGACACGCGCATACATCTCGAGACGCTGACCCGGGCTCGGACGCGCCCGCATGTGCTCGACGACGCCACCATCGACCGGAGCAAGCAGGTTCACGCCGAGCAACTGGAATTCGTGGACATCTACGCACGGCAGATCAACCGCTGGCGAACTGCAAGACCCTCAGCAGACCAGACGCGGGAACTGAACCGGATGGACGGCCAAAACCAGCAACTCCGCACCGTGACCGAGGCCGTCCTCGCGTTGGCAGATGAACTGCGCAAGGGCAGCATCGACCGCATCATGGGCATGAGTGACATCGAACTCGGCCTTCAGGCCCTCCTCGGCAGAGGGTCGGCAAGCCTCCGCTAACCCGCCCCTCAACATTGCGTCCAATACCGCTACCGTGCAAAATTACACCGTTGGGCCTTCCGCCCCAGCGTCATCGGC
>JAJZRT010000393.1:4373-4731 GCA_021802595.1 Pseudomonadota bacterium | reverse complement strand
ATGGGCTGCTGGTGCTCAAGCCATGAACCAGCTTTACCTCGACACCGCGCGTCTGCTGGTTCAGGTTGCCCCGCTCGTTTTTTCGGATGACACGTTTGAGCTCAAGGGTACGCGGTACTGCGTTGGACTGCGACAGCATACGATGAGCGATGTGATTGCCGGAGTACCGGCCCAATACGTGCCACGCTTGAAGCGTTTGACTTCCGTTCTTGATGTGTATAAAATTTTATACGAAGTCAAATGATGAGCGACGAAAAAGAGATTCGCTGGGTGGGTTCCGCCTATGACGACTTGTTGGCATTCCCGGACGACCCACGTCGCTCCGCTGGTTTCCAGTTGGGTAAGGTCCAAGTTGGTT
>JAJZRT010000393.1:0-4363 GCA_021802595.1 Pseudomonadota bacterium | reverse complement strand
CCAGGGAAATCCGCATTCGGGAGGCCAGCGGCATCTATCGGGTGATGTACGTCGCCAAGTTCGAGGAAGCCGTGTATGTCCTGCACTGCTTCCAGAAGAAGACTCAGGTGACCAGCAAGCAGGACAAGGGTATTGCCGAGGCGCGCTATCGCGCCGTGGTCAACGCGAGAAAGGCACGGAAATGAAGATCGACACCGAAATCCGCCATGTGACGAAGCCGGGAGCGAACCTCTTCCTGGAGCTTGGCTTCGCGCCCGCTGAGGCCAAGCGCTTGCAGGCAGCCTCTCGCAAGCAGATCAACGACACCCAATTGCTGAAGCAGCAGTTGATGGACGAGCTGTCCACCTGGATTGCCGAGCATCACCTGAAGCAAGCCGAGGCAGCCGAGATTCTGATGGTTTCGCGTCCGCGCGTGTCCGACGTGATGAACAAGAAGACGGCCAAGTTCACCATTGACACGCTGGTGGAAATGCTCAGTCGCGTCGGCAAGCCAGTCAAGCTGGCCATCGGTTGACGCGCTGAACGACTGACCACTTCCATCAATTCCCGCACCAGCGGCGGTAAGCGTCAATCCATTCCGCCCCCACTGGCGGCGGATCGGGCATCGCCAGATCGAGGATCGGGATTGCCTGAGTTGATTTTCCATGCACGCAGATAGCGACGATTTGGTCGCGGCTGGTGATATCGACCCTGGCCACCGTCACTGCCTGCCCGAGCACCAGGGTCACGAATGGCAGGGAGAGATTCTCTTCGATCATGGCGAAGAATCCGCCAGCCTGCTCCGATTCGGAATAGGCGTCCGTGGTCGCCTCCTCGATGAGTTCATCCAGGTGTTTCGCGGTGAACTTCGTCGTCTTTCTCGCTTCCATCATCGCGAAGGCATCTTCCAGAGGCCCGCATCGGCGAGGCGCCGAACCAAGGCGCCGCGTTTTCCATGCCGGGCCATGAATTGAACCAGCGTCCGATCGAAGTCAGCTCGGGTCGCGCACAGCGCATAGGCATCGGATAGATCGACGAGCGCGCGCTTGACCTCGTCGTAGGCGGAAGCAATGCCACGTTCGGCCAGTTTGTCGGCAGCCTGCCAGCACCGGTCGAAATCTGCTGCCAGCGCGCGCAGGTAGGTTTCCCGCTTGGCCTGCCGCTCGGCCTCGGCGTTTTTGCGCCGTACTGCTTCCTGCCTTTTTCTCGCTTCGGCAGCGGACGCCGCCAGTTCATGAAGCTCTGCGACAGTGCGCCGCCGCGTTTCCTGTTTCGCAACCGGCTGTTGTTCGCGCTGCCAGGTCAGGAAACGTAATTTCAGCTTACGCTCGGCCTGCTGCGCATTTCCGGTCAGCAGCAGCTTGAGCATCGCCGTTTTCTCTGCGACGGGAAGCGCGGCGATCCAGACATCCCGTTCCGCGTCGCTCTCGCTGTCGGGTTTTGAACCTTGCCCGTCGGAGAGTCCGGCGGCAGCCAGCATATCCCCATCGATTTCCAGGAATTCCGCCAGCGATCGCTGGGCAGCGGTCAGTTGGGAAAGTCCTGGCGGCGGTTGGGGCTCAATGGCCTGTTCGTCAACTTCGCCGGTGCTCACGCCGGCCAGCCAGCCGAGATACAGCGGGCGCATGTCGCCACGCAGCAGTTCGTCACGCAATGGCGCCAGCCTGCCCATCCAGCCTCGCCCATCCTCTTCGGCAAAGCGATCATAGTTGTTGCTCTCGTTCAGCTCCCATCCAAGCAGCCAATGCGTCTTCGTCTGCTCAACCGAAAAAACGGCTTTGGTTTTGAAGGCGCGGAGGGTCCCGGCATCGAAAGCACTTTTCGGCACACGCAGGTACAGAAGGCAAGTGCACCAGTTGGCCACATAGACGTGGGCATCAAAGTAGCGCCGCATCCAGTCGGCAGGATCGCCCTTGAGATCGCTCCACTGGTAATCATTGACGAAGCTGGTCGGAGTAATGCTGGCGCGAGACGAGCATGCGCGCAGTTCCGCCATCTGCTTCGGGGTCAGTGGCGTGTCGATGGCGACGAATTCGTAATACTGGTATTCGCTCATCACGATTCACTTTCCGTGAAGGCTATGTGATCTGATCGATGGCAAGTCAGTCGCCGATTCGATACCCCACCCTTGGGCATCGTGTCCTGATTGGGGAACAGGCGGTCATAGGACGCGAGCTTCAATTGCCGGGTACGCGAGCAGGTATGGCTGATGATGGCCGTACCCAGGCGGCGGGCATCGCGCGCCGGCACCCGGCTCGCGAAAAACACCCAGACGTGCGCCCCTTTGCCAGATCGTGAAATTTCGAGAGCCGCCGGGACACCGAGTTCGGTACAGGATTGCACGAAGGCCCGGGCATCTTCTTTCCACTCGGCTTCGTCGAAATCGATGACAAGAAAATGACAGGTATCGTCCTCCAGCAGAGGATAAACGCCGACGGTATGCTTGCCGGCAAGATGGCCGTACAGGACTGCATCCGATAGCGGGATCAGTAGTCGGCTGCCACAGTCCCCGCACTTGATACGCGGCTTCTCGCAAACACCGGTGCGCCATTCGTTGGCGCAGGCCGGCGAGTAACCCGATTTAGCCGAAGTCTTGCCTTCCCAGCGGATTGGATAGACATCAGTACGCCCCCGGAACAACCGGCGAAACAGCGCCACCTTCTCGTCCGTGGAAAGCCGTAAGGGCTCCGGCATCGAAACGGGTGGTACTTGCTCCAACGGCGTGCGCCATTGAATGCCATTCGCTTCCAGCAGAGCGATCAAGCGGGCGTTTTCAGCCTTCAACTCCAACAATGGATCGCGCTCAATCATGGACTCGGTACCCGGCGATCATTGTCCCGGACGATAGATTTCGAATGCCGGAAGGATACGAATTTTTCCACCTGACATCCTATTTGTCGCGCAGTTCGTTTCTCCTTGAGGGACGAATTGAGCGAAAAACATCGATATTTACTGCGCAGTAAATATGAACCGGAACGCCACTACGAGATACACAAGCTCGCCGAAGCGTTTTTAGTTTGTATATCGCTCTTGTTTGGTTTTACCGTCTGAAGCCACACGGATACGACGGTCAATGCAGACACCGCGATTTCAAGAACAAATCTACCGTCAGGTTTACCGTCAAATCTTCGCGCTGCACGCGTGAACCGCCGACAGGCGACAGGCGCGAAGCCTTTCGACATCAATCGCTTACCACCGAAAATCCGCGCAATTGACGATGTAGCCGAAGCGATCGTCAAAAAACCAACAAGCCCCTGATAGTGCTGAATAAATTCTTGCCGCTTCGGATGCCCGTCACTCCCACTCAATGGTTTCCGATAGCTGAAAACCCGCATTAACACTTGATCTCTTTGACTTCGTCATCGCACTTTACCGTCGTTTTTACCGTCAAAAAACAAGCTCTTTTGCAGACGCGGGAGATGGACTCGGTCTGACGGGCGGCTATTCCAGGCCATCAATCGTCAACTATCGCTGCGAACCAGTAGGCCTGTATCTTTGGATTATTTGTCGCTATCGTAGCACGACTACGACTAACGCACCCAAACAAAGCTTGGCAAGCAATTAAAATGATGATAAATATCGTAGCATGGCTACGACTGAAAGAACTAAGCTAAATTCCCTCTACCGGCAGTGGGCACCGGGAACTCCCTTGACGTCGGAAGACCTGGCGGCATTGGGCATCTCCGCCGACCTGGCCGTCCACTATGCGCGTGCCGGCTGGCTCTCCCGCTTGGCGCGCGGGGTGTACCGTCGCCCCAACGATACGCTGGATCTCCATGCCTGTCTGGTCCTGATGCAGCGCTCCGTCGAAGGCCTGCATGTCGGCGGCAAGTCTGCCCTCGACTGGTACGGTGTGAGGCAGTACCTGTCGCAGCAGTCCGTTCTGCATCTCTACGGCTGGACAACCGCCCGCCTCCCCAACTGGTTTGCCGAGCGCTTCCCGGCGGAGTACCACCGCAAGCGCCTGTTCGACGAGCCAGCGGCCGATCCACTTCATGCTGGACCGTTCGAGAAGCGCGACGGCGCGCCCCGGGTCTCGACACCAGAGCGAGCGCTCTTGGAGGTGCTCAGCGAGGTAGGCGTGCGTCAGCCGCTGCAGGAGGCGCGCGAACTCGCCGAGAGTGCCTATAGTCTGCGTGCCGATGTGCTGCGTGATTTGCTGCAGCGCTGCACCAGCGTAAAGACGGTGCGCCTGTGTCTGCAGCTCGGGCACGAACTCACTCTGCCCTGGGCCGCCAAACTGGATGCCGCGCAACTGCCGACTGGCAGCGACCGAGCTTGGGTATCCCGTTCGGCCGACGGACTACTGGTGCTCAAGCCATGAACCAAACGTATCTTGACACCGCACGCCTGCTGACCCAAGTCGCGCCGCTCGTTTTTGTGG
>JAJZRT010000392.1 GCA_021802595.1 Pseudomonadota bacterium | reverse complement strand
GAGCTTTACAACGTGGATCGCGTTTCGCGCTCGGAAGGACTGGACCAGCTTCCGACCGATTACTCCAAGCTGCCGCGGGCTTTGCCTCCCCAAGTACCCGAGCTGGGGCCGCCGCTGCCGGGCGACCTGGGGCCAGCCCTCGTGAAATCGCAGCAGCCAGTAACACCCACCTACACCCCGCCTGGCCACGCTCCGGTTAACACCGAGCACGATGCCCAACGCAAGGAAGCAGAAGCGGCGGCGGGCGCATCGGTGTTCTTCCGTTCCAGCAACCAGCGCGCTGCGGCCGTGCCGACGCAGGTCGCCACGGCAAGTCCTGCGTCCGGCCTTTCGGGCTTCGACCCGATGGCTGCAGGACCAGCTTCGATGGCAGCACAGCCTGCCGATCCGACTGCCGTGCAAAACCGGCAGGACCAGAAAGAGGCGTTCCTGAAAGCCGGAACTACGGAAACCCGCAATTCCGGGAATCTGAAAATGCCGACTTTGCCGTATCAGGTCATGGCCGGCACGGTGATCGCGGGCGCGCTGGTCACGGGCATCAAGTCCGATCTGCCCGGCGACGTGATCGCCACGGTGACGGAGCCTGTCTATGACACGGCTACGGGCAAGTTCGTACTGATCCCGCAGGGTTCGCGCATCCTCGGCCGCTACAACAGCCAGGTGAGCTACGGGCAGAGCCGGGTGCAGGTGGTGTGGAACCGGATCATCCTGCCCGACACGTCCTCGCTGGCGCTGGATAACCTGGCCGGTGCAGACCCCGCCGGCAATTCTGGCTTGGAGGATGGCGTCGATTGGCATTGGGATCGCATCTTTGCCGGTGCGGCGCTGACGACGCTGCTGGGTGTCGGTGCGGAGCTGGCCGCGCCGGAGAACCGCCAGAACGGTGATCGCGTCATCAACGCCGGACGCAACAGCTTGCAGGACAGCGTGAACCAGGTTGGCCAAGAGATGACCCGGCGCAACCTCAACATCCAGCCCACGTTGACGGAGCGACCGGGCCTGCCGGTGCGCATCGTCGTCAATCGGGATTTGGTCCTGCGTCCCTATCAGCCGCTGTTCTTCAATCGGGGGGCTTCACGATGAGTACCACGCGCAAACTACGGCTGGGGCCACTGTCCAAGACCGAGAGCATCAAGCTGACCTTTACGTGCCCGACCAGCCTCAAAGCCGACCTCGATCGCTATGCCGCGCTGCATGCGCAGACTTATGGCGAGACGGTCGATGCGGCGACGCTGATTCCGCACATGCTGGAGGCATTCATGGCGGGGGATCGAGGATTTCGCCGTAGCACAGCTGTGCATGGGGTACAGACCCGCCCTTCAAAGAATAACCAGAATCCTGAGTTGCAGGGCTGACCATTTGAGACGGCTTGAATCGCCCCGGCTTTAGTAGACACCTCGAAGCCTTAAACTTGAGGCAATCAGGGAGGTGTCATGAGCAACCAGCGTTATGCGGATGAATTCAAGATCGAGGCGGTCAAGCAGGTAACCGAGCGGGGCCACGCAGTGGCCGATGTGGCAACTCGGCTGGGTGTTTCCCAGCACAGCCTGTACAAGTGGATCAAGCAATTCGGCGTTCCGCCGGCGGAGCGGGATGCGGCCCGCAGTCAGCAGGAAGAAGTACGGCGATTGAAGGCCGAACTACGGCGGGTCACCGAGGAGCGCGACATCCTAAAAAAGGCCGCCGCGTACTTTGCCAAGGAATCCCGGTAAGGTACGCCTTCATCCGCGCCCATGAAGAACAACATGCCGTGCGCACCATGTGCCGCGTGATGGTCGTGCATCCGAGCGGCTATTACGCTTGGCGGGCCGAGCCGGAATCCGCGCGCCAGAAGGACGATCAGCGTCTGACGGGAATGATCAAGCAGTCCTGGCTGGAAAGCGGCGGCGTCTATGGCTACCGCAAGATCACCGACGACCTGCGGGATCTCGGCGAGTCCTGCGGCAAGCATCGCGTCTATCGACTCATGCGCTGCGAGGAATTGCGCTCGCAGACGGGCTATCGCCGCCGTCCAGGCCAGCGCTACGGTCGGCCTTCGGTGGTCGCTCCCAATCACGTTCAGCAGCAGTTCGATGTTGCCGTGCCGAACCAGGTGTGGGTCACCGACATCACTTACATTCGTACCCACGAGGGCTGGCTGTATCTGGCCGCCGTCCTCGATCTCTTCTCGCGCCAGGTGATCGGCTGGTCAATGCAGTCGCGCATGGATCGGGAACTAGCCATCAACGCGCTGCTGATGGCGGTCTGGCGGCGCCAGCCGAAGCAGGAGGTCATCGTGCATTCGGACCAGGGCAGTCAGTTCAGTAGCCACGACTGGCAGGATTTCCTGAAGACGCACAACCTGATCCCGAGCATGAGTCGACGCGGCAACTGCCACGACAACGCCGTGGCGGAGAGCTTCTTCCAGTTGCTCAAGCGCGAACGGATTCGTCGGCGCATCTACGTCGACCGCGAAGAAGCGCGGCGGGACGTCTTCGATTACATCGAGATGTTCTACAACCCGAAGCGCCGTCATTCCTATGCAGATGGCCTTTCTCCGGTAAAGTTCGAACAGCAGTATTTCCAACGGCTCGAAAGTGTCTAGGAAAGCCGGGGCGATTCAGCTCGATAAGCACATGCGCCTGATATCCTAGTAAGAGCGCGACCGCCGCGAATGTCGTTTCGACAACACTGACTTATAAGAGATAACGTGTGACCCAGGACAACACCCCTAAAGAGTTTCATCGCGGCCCGCAAATGACGGTTCAAATGCAACTGACTCCTGAGCAACATGCTGTCATGAAGGAGTGGGCGGAGAGCATTCCCACGTTGCATTTCCTGGATATTTGCGTCGTCAACGCAACAAAGCTCCCAGTAGCTGCTCTGCAGAGCGACACGCGTAAGGGAAGCTATGTCGCACGCCTGCAGAGCTTGGATAGACCCCAGCATTGCTTTTCGTACCTTTGTGCGCTCATTGAAAAGGTAAGCGACACGCGGGGAAGTGCCTCCGATGCTGAACTGGAAGAGCAAGTCTTGAATGACATGGCCGCACTACGGACATTCTTCAAGAACGCCCGTGTATATGAGCCTGATGATTTCGTGATTAGCTATCTCAGAGACTTGAGGCGCGCCCCACACGAGCTCGCGCGGCCTAGCTATCTGAATTTTCTTGAGACCATCAACAATCAATTTGGTCTCAAGGATCCGGTATCGCCAGCGCTCAGGTTTCAGAAAGCCGCAGAGATATTGAGGCAGGCAGATGCATTATCAGTGGCAAGGCAGCATCCGGTAGTCTTGCTAATGCTCGCTTGCCTCTACGGAAACCGAGCGGCGAAGAAGCTTATGAAATTCAAGTCAGACTCGCAAGAATTCAACGCCGAGAATGCGCTGGCTGACATCATGGCGATATCAAGATTTGCTAGCCTCAAGCTGGAGGTCGAGCACATCGGGCGCCAAGGTGGCGGCTACATGCGCTCGGAATTTCTCACCGACGATGATGGACTAGCTGGTGTATTCAGGTGCTTTGAGGCAAAGGCCGTGAGGCATGAACAGAAGGGAGATGCCTACGAAAGTCGGATTGAGATTAGTGTCAAGCTGGAAGAACTTCTGACCGACCTCGCGACCAAGCGTCGAATCACGCCGAGCAGTACGGAAGGAGCGACAGAGCAAGGGTCCGATGAGTATGAGCAGATCCTTAACTTATTAGTCCAAGCGCCGGAAGGTGCATCGGAGCTGGGTGATCACTGTTGAGACCTTACGAGAAGAACCATGCCGTTTGACTACTTGGCAACATTTCCCATCCCGGCACACATCCTGCCACCAAGGCTGCGCGGTTTGCTGGAGCCTGTCGGCTTGTCGCCAGACCAGGTTGTGGAGGTAGCCTCCATGTACGAATCAGATCCACATGGGGAGCAAGCCGAGCACCTGCATCTGCTAATGGCCGTGGTTCCTGGGCCGGAAGAGGGGCCCATAGAGGTTCTATCTGAAGCCGGCAATGGTGTGGTCGAATACTCCGTTCCTGTAGGTGATAAGCGTGGCTGCTCGGCCAATTTTTCTCCGTCAATATCTGGTCATGACTACGTTGTCGCGGCGTGGGGTGACGGATCGTTCTACACCTTCAATTTGGCCGAGAAGGTTTGGATGACGCTCGGATTGACCCCCCGCTGCGTCGGCAACGATCACCAACGTCTGATCTACGATGATTTGGGACTTCCGGAGTTTGGTGTGGCCGAGGGCGAGGTGTCCGGTGACTACCACTGGAACTTGAAGAGGGCCATAGGCTGGCGCATGTCGAATGAGTATCTCCGTCGCTACCTTTGGCTGCGCGGCGCTCGGGGTGTGCGAGCCTTCTACTACTCAGCCAGTCTGCCAGATGTGCCAGAAGTTCGCGCGATCATGGGAGAAGAGCCTCATGTGGTCCGCAAGCCTGCCGAAGGGATTGCTTGGTATGAACTGGACATCCGCGAGCACAAGGGCGGGATTCTGATCCAGCTCTGGGCTTCGGTTGAGGCAGTGATGCCGGAACTCTGTCCAGAGCAGACTGCTGAGGGCATTCTGTGGCCCGGTGATGCTCAGCCCATGACCCACGCGCGTGCGAATGCACTCATGGGACATGATCCGGTATATCTCGATGATCGTTTTCTCCAGAAGTACGAACAGAGTACTTTCTACGACTCGACGCCGACTCATGTTTGGGGCCAGTGGGGCTGCAGTCCGTCATACAGAGGGCAGTGGAGTTTCACTGAATGCCTGCGGGT
>JAJZRT010000391.1:1179-4740 GCA_021802595.1 Pseudomonadota bacterium | reverse complement strand
GCCCGTCTCATGCCATGACCAGCAGTGCCGCACCGGTTGCCGCAATGCCAAGGCCGGCCATGCGCATCATGCGGTTGCCGAGCAGGCCGCCGGCGATGCCGATGCCATGCAGGGTCAACGTGGCCAGCACGAAACCCGCGGCGAAACGCGCGGGCGACGCAGCCAGCGGCATTTCCAGCCCGTGGGCATAGCCGTGAAAGAGTGCGAACAGGCCGGCGATCGCCATGCCGATCTTCACCGACGCCTGGTAGCGCATGGCGATCAGCAGCCCCAGTACCAGCACTGACAGCGCGATGGCAGTTTCAACATGCGGCAGCACCACGCCCGTCCAGGCCAGCGCGCCGCCCGCCAGCATCGATCCGACGAACGCCGCCGGCACCGCCCACAGGGCGCGCCCACCCTGCTGCGCAGCCCACAGGCCGATCGCGATCAGGGCAAACAGGTGGTCAATCCCCTCGAACGGGTGAGCCAGGCCACCGACGAAACCGGTCGGGGTGTGGCCGGGGTGTGCATAGGCCGTCCCTGCAAACAGACAGAGTGCGGTCAGGACCATCATGCGTACAGGCTTCATCGTGATTTCTCCACGTTGGCGTTACTTGACCTTCACCTGCACCAGTTCCTCGCCGTCCGGGTCGGTCACATGCACGGCACAGGCGATGCAGGGGTCGAAGGAATGGATGGTGCGCAGGATCTCGATCGGCTGTTTCGGGTCGTGCATCACATGGTTGTCCTGCAGCGCCGCCTCGTAGGCGCCCGGCTGGCCCTGCGCGTCGCGCGGACCGGCGTTCCAGGTGCTCGGCACCACGGCCTGGTAGTTGCTGATCTTGCCATCGTCGACGACGATCCAGTGGGCCAAGCCGCCGCGCGGCGCCTCCATCAGGCCGACGCCCTGCATGTGCTTCGGCCAGGTCGACGGTTCCCAGTACTGCGCGTTGAAGGTCCGGATGTCACCAGCCTTGATGTTGGCGATGAGCTGGTCATACCAGCCCTGCATGGCGTCGGCCAGGATTTTCGATTCCAGCGTGCGCGCAGCGGTGCGTCCGAGGGTGGAATACAGCGCCTCCACCGGAACGTCCAGGGTCTTCAGCGTGTAAGCCACCAGCTCCCTGGCCTGGGCGTTGCCGCTGGCATACAGCACCAGCACGCGGGCGAGCGGGCCGACTTCCATGGATTTTCCCTGCCAGCGCGGCGATTTCATCCAGGAGTATTTCTTGTCGACGTCGAGCTGTTCGTAAGGCGGTTTCGGCCCGGTGTAGTTGAGTTCGGTCTCACCCTTGAACGGATGCAGGCCCTGCGCATCGCCCTGGCTGTACTTGTACCAGGAATGGCTGACGAATTCCTGGATCTCGTTGTCCGCATCGAGGTCGATGGAATGGATCCTGGAGAGGTCGCGGTTGAGGATGACGCCGCGCGGGATGAGATAGGAATCGGTATCCCAGAAGCCTTTCGACGGCAGGTCGCCGAACGACAGGAAATTGCCGAGGCCCTCGCCGCGCCCTGCCCAGTCCTTGTAGAAGCCGGCGATGGCGAGCGTATCGGGCACGTAGACCTGGTCGACGAATTCGCGCATCTGCCGGATGACGGTCTGGATCGTCTGCAGCCCCACCTCGTTGAGTGCGGTGCCCCCCTGGCCGCCGTGGAAATGCGGCCCCTTGCCCTGGCCCGCACCAACCTGCACGGAAATGGCCGAGGGTACGCCACCCACCACGAAATTGGGATGCGGATTCTTGCCGCCGAGGATGGCGTGCAGCTTGACCACGTCGCGCTGCCAGGCGAGCGCATCGAGGTAGTGCGCCACCGCCATCAGGTTGGCTTCCGGAGGCAGCTTGTAGGCGGGGTGGCCCCAGTAGGCGTTGGCGAAAATGCCGAGCTGGCCCTGCTCGACGAAGGTCTTCACCTTCTTCTGCACGTCGGCGAAGTAGCCCGGCGATGACTTTGGATAGCCGGAGAGCGATTGCGCCAGCGTCGAGGTGGCCTTGGGGTCGGCCTTCAGCGCCGATATCACATCGACCCAGTCGAGCGCATGCAGGTGATAGAAGTGCATCACATGGTCGTGCACATGCTGCGCGGCAATCATCAGGTTGCGGATCAGTTCGGCGTTCGGCGGAATGCTGTAGCCGGGGATGGCGCGGTGCAGCGCATCCTCCACCGAGCGCACCGAAGCGACGCCATGCACCAGGGTGCAGACGCCGCAGATCCTTTGTGCAAACGCCCAGGCATCGCGCGGATCCCGGCCGCGAAGAATGATCTCGATGCCGCGTACCATGGTGCCGGCCGAATACGCCTGGGTGATCTTGCCGCCGGCGTCGGTCTCCGCCTCGATGCGCAGGTGCCCCTCGATGCGGGTGATGGGGTCGACGACGACGCGTTGTGCTGTGGTCATGTATTCAGTCCTTTAGAGTCTGTTGATGCCAATTCCACACCTGCGGCGGGCCGATTCGGGATGCAGCCCGCGAAGCGGGACGCGCCGCTGTGTGAACACAGCAAGCGGCCTGCGACAAAGGGGATGGGCCCGAATCGGCCCGCCCCTCCGGGTTGCCACGAGAAAGCGCGTCTGCTGCGTTGCATTGCATCCATCGCTTTCTCATGGCAACGCAGACGCGGAATTAGCGTCAACAGGCTCCAGGTGTTCCGCCAGCAGCTCGGTCAGGCCGAGCAGTTTGGTATTCATCTCGTAATGGTCGAAGCCTTCCTCGATCGTGATGCGGCAGTTGGCGCAGAAGGTCACCATGGTGTTGACGCCCGCCTCCTCGATCTGGCGCTTCTTGATCTTGAACGCCTGGGCGCGCAGCGCTTCTGCCTTTTCGGTGTGAATCGCCGATGCGCCACCGCCACCGCCGCAGCACCAGTTCAGTTTCTGCTTGTCGGCGATCGGGATGTAGTGCTCGGCGACCTGCTGGATCAGCGGCTCCGGTGCCTGCAGCACGCCGCCGCGGCGCACGATCTGGCAGGGGTCGTGCAGGATCAGCGGGTCCTTGATCTTGTCCTTCATCTTCAGCACGCCCTTCTGGCGCAGTTCGTCGAGCAGTTCCAGCACGTGCACGACCTCGAAGCCGAACGGCCGGCCGACCAGATTGGGGCCTTCCCAGCGGATCGCCATGTAGGCGTGGCCGCACTCGGGCGACAACACCTTCTTCACCTTCAGTTTTTCGGCGGCGTCGACGATGCGCGACACGATGACTTTGGCCAGGTCCGAGTTGCCGATCTGGATGCCGGCGTTGGTCGCCTCGTAGGCCTCGGACGAAAGCGTGAAGCTGATGCCCGCCTTGTGGAAGATCCGGGCGATCGCCTCGATGTATTCCGGATAGTTGACGATTTCCATCGACGACAGCAGCACCAGATAGTCGGCCCCGGCCTGGTCGACCGGGATCTTCAGGCCGGTGGCTTCCTCGGCGTGCTTGAGCACGTTGGCGACCGCCGGCCACTTCAGGCCCATCGGTCCGCCGGTCTCGACGGTACGTTTGGTCGCGCTCCGGATGCCGTCAGGCACGTGGCCCGAGACCGCCATGCCCTCGCGGAACTTGCGCACCATGTAGACAATGTCGTTGCCCACCGGCACAC
>JAJZRT010000391.1:0-1169 GCA_021802595.1 Pseudomonadota bacterium | reverse complement strand
ACACCATAGAGCAGCGGCCGCACAGCGTGCAGCTGTCGTATACCAGGTCCTGCCACTGGTCGAGCTCGGCGTCGGTCACTGCCTTTGACAGGCCGACCATTTTCTTCAGGCGCCCGAGCAGCGTGTATTCCTGCTCGTAGACGCGGCGCAGCGGTTCCAGCTTGTGGATCGGGGTGTATTTGGGGTCGCCGGTCTCGGTGTAGAACAGGCAGGCCTCGGCGCACAGGCCACAGTGCACGCAGCTGCTGAAATAGCTGGCGATCGGGGCGTCGATGACTTCCTTGAGGGCGTGGATGCCTTTTTCGAGTGAGGCGCTCATGCTGCGCTCTCCCTGATGGCGCTTGTCAGCAGGCCATGCATATCGTGTCTCATACCGGCACCCCCTTGTGCGCATTGACCCGGCCGTTGTACCAGCGCGATCCGAACAGCGTGAAGCCATGGAACAGCTTGGTGAACGGCAGCACCACCAGCAGGATTTCCGCGGAGAGGATGTGCAGTGCCAGCATCTGGGTATAGGGCAGCAGCAGGTGCTGGTAAGCCATCCAGCCGGTCAGCACCGGCAGGAAGGTCGCCGCCCAGGTGAACCAGTCCTCGAAGGTGCTGAGGAAGCGCTTGACCGGCTTGTTGATGCGGTCGAACAGCACCACCACCATCGCCGCCATCGTCACTACCGCCGCGAGATCCACGAACTGCGTAGGCAGCGCGGGCCACGACAGGCCGGTCAGGTTCGAGATCAGCAGGATGTGCGGGGCGAACAGGAACACGATGATCGCCAGCCCGACGTGGAAGATGTAGCCCCCGACATAGCTCACCGGCGAGCGCTTCAGCATGCCGGGGGGCGGCAGCGAGCGCCGGAACACGGTATGCAGTCCGGATGCGCCGGCAGTGTGGCGTGGCGCGGCGAGATCCTTCCTGCGGCCCAGCGTGTAGACCTCGATAAGACGCCACAGCACCCCCAGAATCAAAATGCCGACGGCGATGTTGAGGCCCGGACCGCGCACCCAGGTCAGAAATTGCAGATCGGTCATGGTCATTTCTCCAGATCTGCCAGCGTGGTCGTCTCATGCGACGCCTTGGCGGCGTTCTTCTTGGCCCGGTTGGCGAAGCTCACCGCCACGCCGGCGCCAGCCCCGACGACCGCGGCGGCGGCAGCGAATTTGAGCGGGTCG
>JAJZRT010000390.1 GCA_021802595.1 Pseudomonadota bacterium | reverse complement strand
GAAGCGGGGGCGACCAGAACGCCGGCGGCTTCCTGGGCTCGACGCTACAGAACACGGACTCCGTAGCGCACACGCTGACCATTTCCATTATGGGCATCCGTACTCGCCCGGTGTTTCAAAGCTTCGCACAGCAGCTCCCGTTTGCGTTCGGACCGACAGACGCGATGGTAATCAGAGCAGCCGGGATGGTCCTTAGCAGCCCCGGCGCGGTCGACGATAGTTACCTCATGGTCACGAACAACAGCGGCGGACCAGGCAGCGGCGGCAGCGGCACGTTCGCGCAAATCAGGCTCGTCGGGCGCGGGAGGATCGCCTCGCCATTCGAAGGCGCCTACCTCACCAGCCCCGGATGCGACCTCGAGCGGCCCGTGACCATCTACGGAACCGACGGGCCGCAGCCCGTCGGGAAGCCGTGGCTTGTTTGGCAGGTGGCCGCGGCGCAGGCCGGCAACCAGACCAGCCCCCAACCGAACTACTGGGCGATCGTCGACTACTACCCTGGAGGCAACCAATGAGAAGCACTTTTGACGGCCTGTTCCTTCTCGCGTTCAGGGAGAATTGGCAGATCGCCAAGGCCATCGGCGTTGTCGAGAGCGGCCTAAACGAGTACGCCGTGGGCGATGACGGCGATGCCCAAGGCCTCTTCCAGATTCACGCGGCGGAAGCGCAGACGTTCTTGCCGGGATGGGCGCGCGGCTGGACCGACGAAATGAAGCAACTGCTTATTCGCCTGCGCGGGCTGCCTGCGATTTCGTGTGCCATCCTGGAGCGGTTCTTCGAGACCTACCGATACCTCCCGATTCGGCAGGCCGTGTTGATTTGGCATTACGGGTACGAAGGCTGGAAGCGCAACGTGGACCATGGGGACGAAGACCCAGGTGGCTACTGGCCGCGCGTGCGCAACGCACTAGAGGTGCTGCAGGCCTCGGCCAAAGCGGCGGCATGAGCACGCGGCGAAAACACTTCAGCGTCGCGCAGGGCTTCGCGGCTGTGCTCGCGTCGGCGCTGGTCGGCAGCCTGGTCGTCGTCGCCCTGCTGCTCGCGGTGCGCGCGCGCGCCCAGCAGCCCGTGGGCGGGCTTTACGCCGATGCCTGCCTGAACCCGAACGTTCGCACCATCGTCACGCCGGTGAGCATCGCGGCGGCAGGCACCACGCTTCTGGCGACCGCGCCAGCGCAAGGCTTATCGATTTGCACAATGACGCTGACGCTCGGTGGCACTACCCCGAGCGTGGAACTCGAGACTGGAACGCAAACAACGAGCCCCTGCGACACAGGCGCCCAGGCAGTGACCGGCGTGATGGCGCCGACCGCCGGGAGCGTGCTGCGGCTCTCCGGCCCGCGCGCGGTCCTGAACCTGAGCGGCGCTGTTCAGGTTTGCATAGTGGTCGCCGGCACGGCGCCGAGCGTGCAGGGCGTGATGGCGAGTGCCCACAACTGAGGTGAATCATGGGTTGGCTGAGCATTGTTGAGAGCGTCCTAGGCATCATCGAAGGCGTGCTAAACGACCTGGCGCCGATTCTCGGCAAAGAGGCGACGAACGCTCACCAAGCCAAGGTCAACGTGACCAGGATGGCGGCGCAAGACTTGGCCGCGCAGCTGCAGACCTCGACAGGCTCATCGAATCCGCCAGCGTAGCTGTGTCCCCGCCCTCCTACACAGGCGGCGGCTGGGCGCCTCCGCCCACTACGATGCGTTGCCATTGGTGCCACGAGCCGGCGACGCACTATTGCAGCGGCTGCGGGCATTGGATCTGCAGCCGTCCAGGGTGCATGGCCAAGAGTGCGGGCGAGGCGATGAAAAAGGCAGCGGCCGCGACGAAAACACTCGCCGCGGCCGCGCTTGGCTTTAAACCGTGAGGCGGAGGTTTATCGCTTAGCTCCCTTACATACCTGATCGGGATCGCCCGTGCAAGCGGGCGTGGCAGCCGAGGCGCCGGGCGCGTGCCCGGCGCTTTTTTTCTGCTTCCCCGTGTAGTGCATGAGGAATCGCCCGGCCACTTCTGCCGCTTCGCCTACCGCCCACAGGAGATTCCCATCATCAATCCCGTCACGCAGCCCATGGCAGCTTCCCACGGGCAGCCTGCGGACCGCGCAGGCTACCAGGCTATCGCCGAACGCGCGCGTGCAGGCGTCGACAGCACGCGCGGCCGCTTGCGCCTCCTCCTCCGTATCACAGAGTACCAGTATCATTTGACCCTCCTTTGCCAACGGGGGGGAACGCGTTGTGCTCGACCAGATAGGCGTCCAGGTTCGCACGCCGGCCGGCCTGGCGCGCCCAACTTGACTTGCGGATTTCGTACCCGGCTTCCCGCACCCAGCCTGAATGTAACGCTTGGAACAGCTGCTCAAACTCCCTGAAACCCTCCGCGCCTAGAGCGACTCTCATATCGAGCAGCCCCAGCCGCTGGTAGTCGCCTATGCGGTCCCACCACGGAAAGCGTTCAAGGTCAAGGATGGCCTCCAGGACCTGGTCACGGAGAGTCTCGCCGACCAGTTTCGTTGCTTCGATCAGCAGTTCTGTTTCTCTCATCGTTCTGGCTCCTTTGGCCTGCTCGGCCCGTTTTTCTTGTGAAGGGGGGGAAGGGTAGGGTAGGGGGGGTTGAGTGAGCCGTTTGGAGCAGGCGAACAAACGGCGAACACCCGCTGGCGCGAAGCGCCCTTCCTCATCTCTGGAGATCCGAACACTTACTTATAAGTGTCCCTCCTTGTGCGCCCGGAAACCTGTGGATAACTTTTGCCGGGCAGAAGCGCGTCCAGCAGGCGAAACGCGAAGACCCAGCCCGGCGCCGTTTCGCGGTGCTTGCAAATGCCCTTAGTCGCCGCGCGGACGAAGCCAGAGCTGTTTTCCCGCAACCCGCAGCTCAGGCAGTACCTTTTGACCGGCAGCCATTTCGGCTTGCTCATGGCAGCAACCGGGCGGCCGCGCCAATCGCGATGGCGACCAGGACGGCGCCGATGATGCGTTGAATCGACCTCCAGCGGCGGCGGCGAAGCGCCCGCAGCCGCAGCTCCTCGATTCGTTCAAGCTCCTGGTACACGATGGGCCTCCCTGCTGGCGCGCTTGATGGCGATGGCGCGCGCCTTCTCTGGTACGAAATGCGGATCTTTCACGTCGAGGAATCCGCTCGCGTTTCCGCGCCCGTGAGCCTCGCCATGGCAGCGGCAGCGACAGCGGCTGCCCTTTTTTGCCAGCTCGCAGGCGACAGCCGCCTTCCAGCCGAGCCGACGTTTCTTAGGTAGCATCGTTAACCTCCTTGTGCGCCCCGGCGCACAACGCGAGCATGGCGCAGAAGCGCGCGCGAGTCAAGAGAAGATTTCTCTTGACATTGGCGCGGCTGGGGAGCCATCATCGCGGCATGTGGTGGCGGCGGCGCAAGGCAGAAGAGGCGATGCGCGACGCGGTGCGCGCCGCGCTTGATGAGGCGCGGCGCGAGCTTGCCAAGACCGTAAAAGAGGCGCAGACACAGTCGCTTCAGGAAGCGCTTCTCAAGGTCCTCCCGGAAATGCTCGAAAAGTCCATGTCGTCGGCCAGGGCATCGGTGGAGATGACGACCTCACTTGCCCAAGCGGTTGGCGATTTATCGGTCCGGCGCTTCGCTGCGCTGCTCGGCAGCCGTGGCGGGCATCGCACGCAAGAGCGTCGGCGCCTCAAAAATATCACGCCGGACGGCGCACGCGCGGATTGCGCAGTCTGCAAGAACCCCTACTCGCAGGACCTGGAGGCAATCAGGCGGCACGTCGCCGAGCGACATACGGGCTTCATGTACGGCACCTCGGCGCCCGCTCAGGCGGTCGCGCAGGCCAGCAACGGCGATGGCTCTCAGCCGGCCCAGGGCGCCCAGGAGGCGCCGGCTAGCTGATGGCTGGCTTCATGACACAGCTCCCGGCCGTCCAGGGCGGCAATACCGATTGCTTGCCCTGCAGCGCCCTGCGCCAAGCCCTCACGCTCTGCGGTACGTGTGGAGGCATCCCGCCGGTGGGCGGATGCCCTGCCTGCCCGCCAGGTACCATTCCCAGCGGGCCTCCGCAGTGCCTCTGCACGCCTATCAACCCGCGTGTGCCTCTTTGCCCGCCGGGCGACGCAAATATGTTCAATGGGGAATGCCCGCCGGGCTACATCCCCGACAACCCGAACAACCCGGACTGCTGCCGGCCGGCGTCGTCCCTGCCGCAGCCCAAGGCCTGCCCTCCGGGCGACGTGGCCGGCTCCGGCGGTGGCTGCCCTTCGGGCTACGGCCCTGATCCGAACGCGCCCGGCTGCTGCGCGCCTCTCTCCGCGTTCCCTCTTCCGCAGCCTCAGCCGTGCCCGCCGGGCGATATCGCAAGCGTCGGCGGGCAATGCGCTGGCGGCTACGCTCCCGACCCGACCTCGCCGGGCTGTTGCGCGCCGGCGCCCTCGCAGGCGGTGGAAGCGTGCTTCTGCTGTCCCAGCCTGCAAGACCTCCAGAACGCCTTGAAGGGCCTGCCGAACGCGTGCATCAGTAGTGGGATTTTCCAGGTGCCCGACGGCTGCAACGCCAGCGCTACGGGCGGGCAGTACGCCGGCAGCCTCGGCGCGCCCATGCAGACGCAGTCTGGCTTTCCCGCGCTACAGCCATGAACATCTTAGAGATTCCAGGCAGAACCCCGATTGAAGCCTCGATTCCCGAGGCAAACAGCATAGGGCTGCTCAAGAACCAAACTCTCGGAAGCGGGTTGCTTTTTGGCGGCGCGCCGGCGCCGACCGCAGCGGGCCGAACA
>JAJZRT010000389.1 GCA_021802595.1 Pseudomonadota bacterium | reverse complement strand
CGTGCCGCGCCCGCAGAAGAGAAGCCGTCGCTGCCGCCGGAGTGGCGCGGCTGGATCGCCATCATCCTGAGCCTGGTGGCATTCGCGCTGCTGGGCACCTACGGCGGTCTGCTGCCGGCGAGTTTCGCCGTGGTCTTCATCGCCGCGCTGGGCGACCGCCAGAACAGCGTCAAGGCGGCATTCTATCTGGCGCTGGCGATCGCCGCGGTCGCCGTGGTGGTGTTCTGGTGGGCGCTGCAGGTGCAGTTTCCCCTGTTCTCAACTGGGGCTGAGCCATGATCGCGCAATCCTTGCTGGACCTGTGGTACGGCTTCGGCATCGCGCTGGAGCCGCACAATCTGATGTGGTCGTTTTTCGGCGTGCTGGTCGGCAACCTGATCGGGGTGCTGCCCGGGATGGGGCCGATTTCGGCGATCTCGATGCTGCTGCCGCTGACCTACACCCTGCATCCGGTGGCGGCGATCCTGATGCTGGCCGGGATCTTCTACGGTTCGCAGTACGGCGGCGCGATCGGCGCCATCCTCCTGAACCTGCCTTGCCATCCGCCGCACGCGGTCACCTGCCTGGACGGCTACCCGATGACCCTGCAGGGCAAGGGCGGCACGGCGCTGGGGATCACCATGATCGCCTCGTTCTTCGCCGCGTCCTTCGGCATCCTGGTGATGATCTTCGCCTCGCCGCTGCTGGTCAAGATCGCCTTCAAGTTCGGCCCGGCGGAGATCTTCTCGATCATGCTGCTGGGCCTGCTGGCCGGCGGCACGATGGCGCGGGGCTCGCCCCTGAAGGGCGTGGCGATGACCGTGGTCGGGCTGCTGGTCGGCGTGGTCGGCACCGACGTCAACACCGGCGTGATGCGCTTCACCTTCGGCTTCATCGAGCTGTCCGACCGGGTCGGTCGGGGAGGTGCTGGCGTTCGGGATGATCGGGGCGCTGTTCGCGGCGCTCGATTTTCCCGCGGCGCCGATCCTGCTGGGCTACGTGCTGGGACCGATGGTCGAGGAGAATTTCCGCCGCGCGCTCCTGCTCTCCCGCGGCAATCTCCTGGTCTTCTTCCAGCATCCGCTCAGCGCGAGCTTCATGGCCTTGTGCGCCCTCCTGATCCTGGCCCAGCTGTTCTTCGGGCTGCGCGCCTTTCTGCGCGACAGGGAGGCGGGCGCGCGCCTGACGGGCGGCTGAAGCCCGCGGAAATCCCTGGCAACGAATCAGCAACATCCTGAAACCCCGACAGGAGTTCCGGGGGGCCCGGCTCCTTCGCTCGGTCGCGTCCGCGTCCTGGCGGGCGCGACATCTTGACCGATGATCCTCGGCCCGCCTTGCACCGCGGCTGTTCCAGATCCATCCCCCCCCCCCGATACCCCCCCGAAAATCAGCTACGAATTGTTACCTTTTGCTTACATCTATCGTTTAATACACGACATGAGTATCCACGCGCCGGTATGAGGCTCGGACGGGCTTGCATCTGTCCGCCGGACGGCCGCGTGAATGCTGAAGGTAAAAATCTGCGGCGAGCTGTTCTATCGACGCGGATTCCCAATCATTGCCAGGGAGGAGTTTCGATGGAGTTCACAAGCAAGCAAAAGCGATTGCACGTCCTGATCGGTTACGCGCTGGCAGCCGGCGCCCTGACCATGGTCACCACGACGGCGATGGCGGATGACCAGGCGAGCGATCAGACCAGCGCTCAGACCAGCGCTCCGGTCCAGCGCGTCGAGGTCACCGGCTCTTCGATCAAACGGGCCCAGATCGAGGGTGCGCTGCCGGTCCAGACGGTCACCCGTCAGGAAATCGAAAAGCTCGGCGTCACCTCCACCGAAGAATTGCTCTCGACATTGACGGCCAATTCGGTCGCCGGCGGCACCGTCGTGGCCGAAGGCATCGGCGCTTCGACCTACGGCTTGTCTGCTGCCAGCTTGCGCGGCCTGGGCCAGAACAAGACCCTGGTGCTGGTCAATGGCCGGCGGCTGGCGAACTATGCGACCGACGGCACGGCGGTGGACATCAATGCGATTCCGCTCGCCGCCATCGATCACGTCGATGTGCTGCTGGACGGCGCCTCCGCCGTTTATGGTTCGGACGCGATCGGCGGCGTGATCAACTTCATCACGCGGCAAAATTTCAGGGGCGTCGAAGGCACCGCCTACACCGGCTTCACCAAGGACGGCGGCGGCGCCAGCAACAAGGCCAGCGTCATCGCGGGCTGGGGCGACTTCCAGAAGGACCGCTACAACCTCACGCTCTCCGCCGACGTCGGCCACGATTCGCCGATCTACGGTTCGCAACGCAGCTACGCCGACCAGGCCTGGACCAACGACGGCTTCCGCGATTTCAGCGCGACGCCGAGCGGCGCCATCCAGACCTTCGTGCCGACCACGACGCCCAACGCCCAGGGCATCATTCCCAATACCCTGGCCAGCACCGGCAAGTACATCGGGGGATTTCCCGGCACCCCGCTGTCGCCGAACAACTGCGCGGCCAACGGCAGCGCCTACGACGCCAATTATGGCGGCTGCCGCTACAATCCGTCGCCGGTGGCCGAGCTGATACCGGACGTCAAGCGCGAAAACCTGAGCGGCAGCTTCCGCTTCAAATTGACCGACGACAACGAGTTCTTCGTCGAAGGCTTCCATTCGCAGCAAAAGACCGTCACCTCGGAGCAGTCTTCGCCCTACAGCGCGGCTTTCCTGGCGCCCGACTTGAAATTCGGCACGGCCAACGTCTACCCGGCGATCATCATGTCGCCGACCAGCCCCTATTATCCCTCCGCCTATATTGCGGCCAAGGATCCGGCTGTGCTCGGAAAGCCGATCACCGTCAGCTACCGCGCCTTCGACGGCGGCGGCCGCATCCATACCGACGACTCCGATCTGTCGCATCTGGTCGTCGGTCTGCGCGGCTTGTTCAAGAACCACGATTACGACATCGCCTGGAATCACAATTCCAGTACCGTCACCGAGAGCACCCAGCAGGGCTACCAGTCCCAACTGGCGCTGGTCCAGCTGCTGAGCAACAACAACGCATTCGATCCCTTCACCCAGTACCAGACGCCTTCGTTGGCCGCCCAGATCTACGGCACCAATTATGTCGGGCCGATGCTCAGTTCGACGCTGTCTACCGATTCTCTCGACGCCAAGATATCCGGCGACATGTTCAACTTGCCCGCCGGCATGGCGAGCTACGCCCTGGGCACCTCGTTCAGGAACGAGAACATGGATCTGGTGCCGAGCGCGGCCTACCAGTCGGGCGATATCTCCGGCTATGGCGCCAATGTGTTGCCGATGAACGCATCGCGCCAGTCTTCCTCGCTGTACGGCGAGGTGGACCTGCCGCTGCTGAAGACGCTGGAGTCCGATATCGCGGTCAGAAACGACCGTTATCCGCAGGCGACCTCCACCAATCCGAAAATCAGCTTCCGCTTCCAGCCCAGTTCGCGGATACTGGCGCGCGCTTCGTACGGCACGGGTTTCCGCGAACCCAGCCTGCCCGAACTGTATAACCCGCAGTCCTACGGCACCACCGCCAACTTCACTGATCCTGTGACCGGCACCAGCGGGCAGTTCAACCAAACGGTTGGCGGCAATCCGAACCTGAAGCCCGAGAAGTCGGAGCAGTCGTCCTTCGGCCTGGTGCTCGATCCCGTGAAGAATGTGTCGGCGTCGATCGATTTCTGGAAGATCAACGTCAACAATCTCGTGACCACGATCTCGCCGCAGCTGACCGTCAATCAGGCCGCCGCCGGTAATCCGGCATACACAGGCCTGGTGACCCGCGATGCTGGCGGCAACATCACGAACATCATGGCCACCAACATCAACGCCGGCGGCCTGAAGACTTCGGGCATCGATGTCGACCTCCGTTGGCTGATCGCCCATTCGGCCAACTACGGCATCTTCAGCACCCGCCTGAACGGAACCTATCTCACCAAGTTCGACGAGCAGTTGCCCGACGGCACGATCCAGCACAGCATCGCCGCGACGGAAGATTCCAATGGGGCCACGCTCAATGCGGTCTATAACGGCGGCATCATCTTCCGCTGGAGGCATCAACTGTCGTTCGACTGGAAGTACCACGCCTACGACCTGACCCTGACGCAGAATTATCAGTCCGGTTACCAGGACAACGCCCGGGCCGACTGCAGCATCTGCGATCCGAGCACTGCCGTGCATGTCGGGTCGTTCTCGACCTGGGATATGCAAGCCGCGTACTCCGGGGTCAAGAACCTGACGGTCAGGGCCGGTTTGAAGAACATGTTCGACCGCAATCCGCCTGCAGTGATTTCCGGTTATCAATATTTCCAGACCGGCTACGATCCGTCCTACTACGATCCGCACGGCATGTTCGGCTACATGAGCGCGACCTATAAGTTCATGTAACGAAGTGACCGGGGTGCGCCGCGGCGCACCCGTTTCCTTGCCAAAGCCGTGGTTCCCACGGCTTTTTTTCTGCTACGCTGCGTCGCGCGATCAATGCGAATCAGGATCCCCGCCATGAAACGAACCCTACTTTGCGCCTGCCTGCTCACCCTGGCGGCGGCCGCCGGTGCCGCACCGGTCTCGGGCATCGACACCCAGTACCTCGATCCCTCGGTCCGCCCCCAGGACGACTTCTTCCGCTACGTGAACGGCAAGTGGCTGAAGGAGGCCAAGATCCCCGCCGACAAGGGAGGCTGGGGCGCCTTCTACGAAGTGGCCGAGAACACCTCGAAGCAACTGCACGGCATCGTCGATAAGGTGGCGGCGAAGAAAGCGGC
>JAJZRT010000388.1 GCA_021802595.1 Pseudomonadota bacterium | reverse complement strand
CGCCGAATGGTTGCAGCGCGAGGGCTACCACGCCCTGCCCTACCACGCCGGGCTGGACAGCGAGCTGCGGGCCGAGCACCAGCGTCGCTTTCAGCGGGAAGAGGCGGTGGTCATGGTGGCGACCATCGCCTTCGGCATGGGCATCGACAAGCCCGACGTGCGCTTCGTCGCCCACCTCGACCTGCCCAAGAGCATCGAGGCCTATTACCAGGAGACCGGCCGGGCGGGGCGCGACGGCGAGCCGGCCGAGGCCTGGATGGCCTACGGCCTACAGGACATCGCGCTGCAACGCGCCCGCATCGACGAATCCGAGGCGCCGCCCGAACGCAAACGACTGGAGGCACAAAAGCTCAATGCGCTACTGAGTTACTGCGAGGCCCCGCGCTGCCGGCGCACGGTGCTGCTCGACTACTTCGGCGAGCAGAGCGCGCCCTGCGGCAACTGCGACGTCTGCCTCAACCCGCCCGAGCTGTTCGACGGCAGCGTCGCCGCGCAAAAGGCCCTGTCCGCCGCCTGGCGCACCGGCCAGCGCTTCGGCGCCGCCCACCTGATCGACGTGCTGCTGGGCAAACACACCGACAAGGTGAAGAACTTCGGCCACGATGCGCTGCCCACCTTCGGCGTCGGCACCGAACACAGCGAGGCCGAGTGGCGCGGCATCTTCCGGCAACTGGTCGCGGCCGGCCTGATGCAGGCCGACCTCGCCGAATACGGCGCACTCAAACTCACCGAGATGGCCAGGCCGGTGCTCAAGGGCGAACAAAGCGTGCAATTGCGCAAACCAACCAAGCCCACGGGCAAGGCCGCCCGCGCCAAGGCAAAAGCCGTCGAAGGCCTGCTCAGCAAAGACCAGCCGCTGTTCGACGCGCTGCGCGAGTGGCGCCTGGACAAGGCCCGCGAACAAGGCGTGCCCGCCTACGTCATCCTGCACGACAAGACCCTGCGCCAGCTCGCCACCCTGCGGCCGGAAGACGAGGCCGCCCTGGCCGAGATCTCGGGCCTGGGCGCGGCCAAACGGGAACACTACGGAGAGGAACTGCTGGAACTGATTGCGGAGTGGGCGGAGGGCTGATCGTCCGCAACCAGTATTGGCGGTATAGTCTTCACAAAACCAAACACGGGTGTCGCATGAACAAACTGCTGCTCATACTCGCCGCGCTCGGCCTGAACACCGGCATCGCCCTGGCCGAAGAACCGACCCCGGTTTCAACAACTCCCGCTTCAAGCCCGGAGGCCACGCCGGCCGCAGAACAGACCACACCGCCGCCGCTACCCATCGGCCGCTACCAGGTTATCGACGCCAGCTTCTCCAACACCCCCGACGCGCCGGACAAGCAGTTCAAGCGCCCGGTCATCCTGGACACGGTCACCGGCACCATCAAGGTATGCGACTACATCTACAAGGACATCAGCAAGCAGCAAGACGGCCGGGCCTATTGGTCGGCCACGCCGACCTGCTGGGCCTTCGTCACCGGGGAACCGGTGAAGGTGCCGAAGGTGAAATAAGCGCACACAAGCCTAGGTGCTTTGTTTCAATTTTATAAACTTCGTGCCTGGCGTATTTTCCTAGTCCTTAAAACCCCTTGCATACAGTCCAATTCTAGTGCTACATTTCAAGCGCCTCTTCGAGGCCACAAAGTTAAACACATATATACGAAAGCCCTACAAAGCAGTTTAGGTATATACGCTAGCTTGCTAGCCATACAGATAGGCCTTTCTGGCCATAGCGAACAAAAGCTTTGATCCATGTTGGACCACAGCGAAGAATAGCCCCCATTTGGGGGCTATTCGTTTTGTGCGTAACCGATCACTGATCGAAACAGCTAAGGAGCACACATGAAAGCATACGAAAGCCTGTTCAAACTTTACCGCGACCAGAACCAGGGGAGTGTCTTCGCACACTTTTACCCCACCAAGCACCCGGACAGTTCTACCCCCGATTACGATGCGCCATTTAAAGCCATCGCTTCCAGCACAATTGACGGCTACGATTCTTGGACGTTCCATCAGACCCGATTCCAAGATAAGTACAAGAGCCAAACCGCCGTTCCAAAGCTTAAGAATTACCTGAACTATACGTTTGTACGCCTTCTAAACCTCGAAGCAGGTTCGGCTGGACAATTCGTCCATACGAGCAAGGATGGCGACTGGATTACCTTTAACACAGGCTTGCAGAACACCTTCGGCGTTGACCTCCTGATGGTGTTCGAGAAATATAAGCCCCGAAACAGTTCTGAGGCAGACAAGACGGTAAGGCCGGATTGGGTCTATAAGGCTTGCTACGCTTCCAACGACAGGCAATACCGAAATTTGTTTGGGAACTCGGTACCTGATATCGCATGGTACTCAAGTGATAGCAGAGACTTTGTGTTTGACGCCAGCTATTCACTCGATAAAGACGCGTTTGATCATCTATTTGATCGTGCCAAGGAACGCGCAGGATTACCCAATGCATCAGATGAGGTTGTCCGTAATTACCTGCGTGGTGCGATTGAGAATTTAGTACCGAAGATTCGTCGCAACTACAAGGTTGCAATTCCTGTTTATTATGTCGAAGAGAAGAGAATGCAACTCCTCCTTCCCTTTGTATCAGCCAGTAACACGAATGATGTTTCTTGTTTCCTGGTAGAACGCGACGACACTCACAAGTGCTACAGACTCAAGACGATATTTGATCTGGACCAAGCATATTTTGCCGCACGATTGATTACGCGCCCTGATAAGGAATGGCTTGATCCCTAATACAGTCCATCTGGCTGTAATTAGCCTTTGTGCCACCCCAGAAACAGAACTTCAAACCAGCCCTAACGTTATGAAGTCACAAAGGACGAGGCCCGCATCAGCGGGCCTTTTTGTTTCATAGCGCAGTGAACTTTACCCCTGCTCTTTCGCCCAGGAGTCCTTCAGCGTCACCGCCCGGTTGAATACCGGCTTGCCTGCCTGGTGGTCGAAACGGTCAGTGCAGAAGTAGCCCATACGCTCGAACTGGTAGCGGGTCTCGGGTGCGGCATTGGCCACCACCGCCTCTACCCAGCCCTGCACTGTTTCCAATGAGTGGGGATTGAGGAACTCGATGAAGTCGCGGTCTTTGTGGCCGTCCGGCTCGGGGTCGGTAAACAGGCGGTCATACAGGCGAATCTCGGCGGGCACGGCGTGCTCGGCCGACAACCAGTGGATGACGCCCTTGACCTTGCGGCCCTGGGGGTTCTTGCCCAGGGTGTCGTGGTCGATGGAGCAGCGCAGTTCGACCACATTACCGGCACTATCCTTCACCACCTCGTCGCACTTGATCACATAGGAATAGCGCAGGCGCACCTCGCCGCCGACGGTGAGGCGCTGCCAGCCGGCGGGTGGCACCTCGGCGAAGTCGTCCTGCTCGATCCAGATCTCTTTGGCGATGGGCACCTCGCGCTCGCCGAATTCCGGGTGGTTGGGGTGGAAGCCGGCCGAACGGCTGGCGGTCACACCCTCTTGGAAATTGGTCAGCGTGACCTTCAGCGGGCGGATGACGGCCATGACGCGCGGGGCGCGGCCTTCCAGGTCTTCGCGGATGCAGCCTTCGAGCACGGCCATGTCGACCACGTTCTCGCTCTTGGAGATGCCGATGCGGCGGGCGAACTCGCGGATGCCCTCGGGGGTGTAGCCGCGCCGGCGCATGCCGTGGATGGTGGGCATGCGCGGGTCGTCCCAGCCGGCGACCAGGCCCTGGCTCACAAGTTGCAGGAGTTTTCTTTTGCTGGTGACGGTGTAATGCAGCTCCAGCCGCGAAAACTCGATCTGCTGCGGGTGGCAGGGCACCGAGATGTTATCCAGCACCCAGTCGTAGAGCGGGCGGTGGTCTTCGAACTCCAGGGTGCAGAGCGAATGGGTGATGCCTTCCAGCGCATCGGAGATGCAATGGGTGTAGTCGTACATGGGGTAGATCACCCAGGCATCGCCGGTGCGGATGTGGTGCGCCCGGCGGATGCGGTAGATCACCGGGTCGCGCAGGTTGATGTTGGCCGAGGCCATGTCGATCTTGAGCCGCAGGGTCTTGGCCCCGTCGGGGAACTCGCCGGCGCGCATGCGGGCGAACAGGTCAAGGTTTTCCGCCACGTTGCGGTCGCGATAGGGGCTGTTTTTGCCCTTCTCGGTCAGCGTGCCGCGATATTCGCGCATCTGCTCCGGCGTCAGCTCGTCGACGTAGGCCAGGCCCTTCTTGATCAGCTCGACCGCGAATTCGTAGAGCTTTTCGAAATAGTCCGAGGCCCAGCGCACCTCGCCATTCCACTGAAAGCCCAGCCACTGCACGTCTTCCTGGATGGCCAGGGCGTATTCCTCGCTTTCCTTTTCCGGGTTGGTGTCGTCGAAGCGCAGGTTGCAGCGCCCCTGGTAGTCCTCGGCCAGGCCGAAGTTCAGGCAGATCGATTTGGCGTGGCCGACGTGGAGATAGCCATTCGGCTCGGGTGGGAAACGGGTCTGGATGGCGCTGTGCTTGCCCGAGGCCAGATCGTTATCGATGACGGTGCGGATGAAGTGCTGGACGGGCGGTGTGGGGCTATTCATGCCGAAGTTCTGGAAGGGTTGATGCCGCAAGGGGCTCGCTGTGTGATATTTTCTGTTTGACTGCTAAAATCGGGCAGTCGGAATCCCGCAAAAACCGAGAAAAAGTATATCACAATGACCTCTGCACGCTTCTTCATCCTCGGCCTCGGCACCCTGCTCTGTAGCGCCGCATTCGCTGCCGCCACGCCCTCTTTGCAAGACGCCAGCC
>JAJZRT010000387.1 GCA_021802595.1 Pseudomonadota bacterium | reverse complement strand
CGGTCATCACCGTCCCGGCCTACTTCGACGACGCCCAGCGCCAGGCGACCAAGGACGCCGCGCAACTGGCGGGCCTCACCGTGCTGCGTCTCCTGAACGAGCCGACGGCCGCTGCGATCGCCTACGGACTCGACAACGCGTCCGAAGGTGTCTATGCAGTGTACGACCTCGGCGGCGGCACTTTCGACATCTCGATCCTGAAGCTGGCCAAAGGGGTGTTCGAGGTGCTGGCCACCAATGGCGATTCGGCGCTCGGGGGCGACGATTTCGACCAGCGCGTGTTCTGCTGGATGCTGGAGCAGGGACGCTTCGCCCCGCTGTCGGCGGGCGACATGCGCCTGCTGCTGACCAAGGCGCGCGATGCCAAGGAAGCGCTGACCGAGCACACCGAAGTGCGCGTCACCGCGGTGCTGTCGACCGGCGAAATGATGGACGCCACGCTGACCCAGGCTGCTTTCAATGCCATGACCGCCAGCCTGGTCAGCAAGACCCTGGCGCCCACGCGCAAGGCGTTGCGCGACGCAGGGCTGTCTGTGGACGACGTGAAGGGCGTGGTGATGGTCGGCGGTTCGACCCGCATGCCGTGCGTCCGCCAGGCGGTGGCCGATTTCTTCCGACAGACGCCGCTGACCAATCTCGATCCCGACAAGGTCGTCGCACTGGGGGCCGCCATGCAGGCTGACGTGCTGGCAGGCAACCGCGCCGGCGACGACTGGCTGCTGCTCGACGTGATTCCGCTGTCGCTCGGTCTCGAAACCATGGGCGGCTTGACCGAGAAGGTCATCCCGCGCAACACCACCATTCCCACCGCACGTGCGCAGGAGTTCACCACCTTCAAGGACGGCCAGACCGCGATGAGCGTGCACGTGCTGCAGGGCGAACGCGAACTCGCGTCCGACTGCCGTTCGCTGGCGCGCTTCGAACTGCGCGGCATTCCCCCGATGGTGGCGGGCGCGGCGCGCATCCGTGTCACCTTCCAGGTCGATGCCGACGGCCTCTTGTCGGTGTCGGCGCGCGAGCAGAGCAGCGGTGTCGAGGCCAGCGTGCAGGTGAAGCCGTCCTACGGCCTGGGCGATGAGGAGATCACCCGCATGCTGAAGGATGCGTTCACCCACGCCAAGGACGACATGTATGCACGTGCGCTGAACGAGCAGATCGTCGACGCACAGGGCCTGATCGCGGCCACCCGCGCGGCCATGGCGGAAGATGCCGCGCTGCTCGATGTTGGCGAGATCGCTGCGATCGAAGCGAGCATCGCCGCCCTTGAAAAACTGATGACCGGCCCCGATCATCAGGCCATCAAGCGCGGCATCGAAGCGCTGAATGCGGCCACCACCGAATTCGCCCAGCGCCGCATGGACCAGAACGTGCGCCGCGCCATGGCTGGGCAGAAACTGGAAACCTTTGGCTGAACGGCCTGGAACCACCATGTTGAACGACGATTTCATCGAATCCCTGCGGATGAAGCTGGAAGCGCATCCGATCTATGCGGCCGTGCAGACGCTCGACGACCTGCGCGTGTTCATGCAGCACCACGTGTATTCGGTGTGGGACTTCATGTCGCTGATCAAGTACCTGCAGCACACCGTGGCACCGGCGCGCTGGCCGTGGACGCCGAGCGGCGACGCCTCGGTGCAGCGTTTCATCAACGAACTGGTGCTGGAAGAGGAAACCGACATCGCGCTGCCCGGGCAGGAAGGGCATACCAGCCATTTCATGCTGTATCTCGCCGCCATGCGCGAGGTCGGCGCCGATGCCAACACGCCGGCGCGTTTCGTCGAGATCGCAGGCGGGCAGGGTATCGATGCTGCGCTGGCATCGGGCCTGGTGCCGGCGCCGGCGGCCGCCTTCACCCGCACCACCTTCGGCTTCATTGACAGTGGCAAGCCGCATGCGGTTGCCGCCGCGCTGGCGCTGGGCCGCGAACACGTCATCCCATCGATGTTCCGTGCCTTCCTGTCGCGCATGGCCGTGACCGAGGCGCAGGCGCCTAGCTTCCATTACTATCTCAACCGCCACGTCCACCTGGACGAGGACTTCCACGCGCCGCTGTCGCTGCGTCTGCTCGCTGCGCTCTGCGGCGGCGACGCCGGCAAATGGCGCGAGGCCGAAGCTGCAGCCTCGGCTGCGGTCAACGCGCGGTTACAATTCTGGGACGGCGTGCTGACCGCCTTGCCAAGCCAACAATCCAAAGCGGCCCTGGTGGCCTGAACCCCATGCCCCAACTCATCGTACTGCCCCACGTCGAACTCTGCCCCGAAGGCGCCGTCATCGAAGCCCGGCCGGGCGACACCATCTGCGACACGCTGCTCGCCAACGGCGTCGAGATCGAACATGCCTGCGAAAAATCCTGCGCCTGCACGACCTGTCACGTCATCGTCCGCGAAGGATTCGATTCGCTGGCGCCCTCCTCCGAAGAGGAGGATGATCTGCTCGACAAGGCCTGGGGACTGGAGCCGCAATCCCGGCTGTCGTGCCAGGCGCGCGTGAACGGCAGCGATCTGGTCATCGAAATTCCAAAATACACCATCAACATGGTCAAGGAAGGGCATTGAAATGAAGTGGACGGATTCCCTCGACATCGCCATCGAACTCGCCGAGGCCCACCCCGAAATAGACCCGCGAACCATCCGCTTCACCGACCTGCACAACTGGGTCATGGAACTGCCCGATTTCGACGACGATCCGAATCATTCGGGCGAGAAAATCCTGGAAGCGATCCAGATGGCGTGGATCGACGAGGTCAGCTGAGCCGGGCAGGAGCCTACAAGGCAGGTCGCGCAATGAAAAAGGGGGCCAAGCCCCCTTTTTCATTGCGTTGGAAAGGCGTCAGAACTTGTATACCAGGCCGGCCGAGAGCAGGTCGACGTTCGCTTCGCCTGTGCCGCCATTGGCGGCCGGGCTGCCCGTCTTGAAATAGCGCTCCCATTCCATGCGAAGGCCGACAGACTGGGTGAAGTTGTACTGTGCACCCAGGCCCGCTGACCATACAACGTCGGTGTCGCCTGTGTTGTTGTTCGACGTGCCCGCGATGGTGCCGTTGACCTCGGTATTGAGGATGTTCATCCCACCCCGGGCAATCAGGGTAACGCTCGGGTTGAGCGCGTAGGTTCCCAGCAGATGAAGAGTCATCCCGTTGGTTTCTCTGGAGCCGACCTTTGCCCCGCTGTAGCTGACCTTGCCGAGATCGATATAGCCGACTTCCATGGAGATGAATTCATTGACCTCCAGACCGCCGTATACCCGCCAGGCTGTGTCCTTGTCATCGCAGGACGTGCCGGCCGGGCAGGAAATGTCGGCGGATGTCTGGCCAGCGCTGGCACCCAGGTAAGGGGCCAAAGTGAAATCGAAGAATCCTGCTGCAGCCGGATTGGACAGGCACAGGGCTGATGCCATGGCCGCTACCATGCTCGTGGTTTTCATGTAGTGCTCCTCCTAAATTTAGGTGTGAATTGTGTTTTATGTTTAACCGGTCTTGCGCCGGGCTTGAACCGTAGTTCTGCGGCAAGGATTATAACTTAGTGGCGCTCATGACTCATGCAGGTCCATTGGTTGGTGACGACATCGGTCGCTTTCCTCTCAGGGACCAAGAAAAGGTTGTCGTCACGCCCCCTGCTGGTTTTCAAGGTCGATTTGCCGTCTCCGGTCTCTACCGGGACCATCAACCTGAAAGGTGAGCTGAAACCCCATCCTCGCCTCATGTTAGACTCACCGAAAATTCGAGACGAGCATGGCCGAGGAGACCGATCTTTCCCGTACCGAACCGGCAAGTCCGCGGCGCCTGCAGGAGGCGCGCAGCGCGGGCGATGTGCCGCGTTCCGCCGAGCTCACGGCGTGGGCGGTGCTGCTGTCGGCGCTGGGCATGCTGGGCTGGCTGGCACCGCGGCTGATCCGTGCCCTGCAAACCTTAACCGAGACGGCCTTCATTCACGCGGCGCAACCCTTGTCACCGGCGTTTATCCAGGCGGCATGGTCAGCCCTGTGGGCCGTGCTGCCCGTGCTGGCCGTCATTTTTGCCGCCGCCCTGGTGGCGCCCATCCTGCTTTCGGGCTGGGTGTTTGCGCCGCGGGCCGCGCAGGCCGACCTGACGCGTGCCAATCCCTTCAAGCCCCTTGCCCGACTGTTTTCCGTCGATTCGCTGTTCGAAGGATCACTGATGCTGTTGAAGCTGGCGCTTGCCGCGGGTGCGATTGGCTGGGCACTGGCGAGTGGCTGGCCTGGGCTGGAAGGGCTGACCCGCAGCGAAATGGGCGTTGCGCTGGACGCGGCGGCGGCCTGGGTGGGACGCGGGATACTGGCGCTGGCGGCTGCACTGACGCTGGCGGCGGCGGCGGATGCCGGCTGGCGCTGGTGGCGTTACCTGCGACGACATGCGATGACTTGGCAGGAAGTGCTGGCCGAGGCGCGCGAATCCGAAGTCCATCCCGAGGTGCGGGCACAGTTGCGCGGCCGTCAGCAGCGGACTGGCCAGCGTGTTGACGAGGTGATCGGGTGAGTGCGCAGGGCGTGATGGTGATGGGACTGCCGGCAAACCGGCTGGCGGTGCCGGGGCTGGTGCTGCTGATTCTGGCGATGATGGTGCTGCCCTTGCCCACCTTCATGCTCGACGTGCTGTTCACGCTCAACATCGCGCTGGCGATGATCGTGCTGTTGGTAAGCCTGAACGCGCGGCGTCCGCTGGATTTTTCGGTGTTTCCCACGGTGCTGCTGCTGACCACGCTGCTGCGGCTGTCGCTCAACGTGGCATCGACCCG
>JAJZRT010000386.1 GCA_021802595.1 Pseudomonadota bacterium | reverse complement strand
CACGTCGAGCGCGGTGAGGCCGGGCTTCAGCTTGCCTTCGACGTTGGAGACGATGTGCATGACGTGCGAGTAGCGCTCGATCTGCATGTTCTCGGTGACCTTGACGCTGCCGGTGACGGCGACGCGCCCGGTGTCGTTGCGACCGAGGTCGAGCAGCTGCAGGTGTTCGGCACATTCCTTGGGGTCGGCCAGCAGTTCCTCGGCCAGCCGCTGGTCGTCCTCGCGCGTGAGTCCGCGCGGACGGGTGCCCGCGATGGGCCTGAGCGTGACGGTCTCGCCTTCGAGCCGCACCAGGATCTCGGGCGACGAACCGACGATATGGAAGCCGCCGAGGTCGTAGAAGAACATGTAGGGCGAGGGGTTCAGGCTGCGCAGCGCACGGTAGAGCGACAGCGGCGAGGCGGCGAACGGCCGCGCCATGCGCTGGGAAAGCACCACCTGCATGACGTCGCCGGCGGCGATGTAGTCCTTGGCCTTCTGCACCGCGGCCTTGAACTCGGCCTCGCCGAATTCGGAACTCGGCTCGTCTTCCGCCACCGCCAGCTCGGCCGGCAGATGCGCCGGCGCATGCAGCTTGTCGGCCAGTTCGGCAAGACGCAGGTGGCCCTGCGCATACGCATCCGGCTGCATCGGGTCGGCATGGGTGATGATGTAGAGCTTGCCGGCGAGGTTGTCGAACACCGCCAGCTCCTCGGTCAGCATCAGCAGGATGTCCGGTGTGTGCAGCACGTCGTCCTTGTGCCTGTCGGCGAGGCGCTTCTCGATATAGCGAATGGTGTCGTAGCCGAAGTAGCCGGCCAGCCCGCCGGTGAAGCGCGGCAGCCCGGCCACCGGCGCGGCCCGGAAGCGCGCCTGGAAGTCGGCGATGAAATCCAGCGGGTCGGGCAGGGTGTGCTCCTCGACGACCTGGCCGTCGGTTTCCACCGTCAGCAGATGGGCGCGCACCCTGAGCACGGTGCGCGCCGGCAGGCCGATGAAGGAGTAGCGTCCGAAGCGCTCGCCGCCCACCACCGATTCGAGCAGATAGGCATAGGGCGCGTTGGCGAGCTTGAGATAGACGGAAAGCGGCGTTTCCAGGTCGCCGGGCAGTTCGCGCACCAGCGGGATGCGGTTGTAGCCCTGGCGGGCGAGGTCGAAAAAGTCTTGTTCAGTCATGGCGAGTCCGTGAAAAAATGGATGGCAAAAGGCGAAACGTGCGGATGCGTTCCCCTGTCACCATCGCTTGTCGTTCACGGCTGTCCCCATGATCAGGCGGCCTTCGCAACCATCTTCGCCGCCTCGGCAAGGCTCGGCACCACGGCATCGAGGTCGAGCTCGGCGACCGGGCGTCCGCGGTTGTAGCCGTAGGGCACGCAGAACACCGGACTGCCCGCCGCACGCGCGGCCTGGGTGTCGTTGAGCGAATCGCCGATCAGCAGCAGTTCGGCCGGCTGGACCTTGAACACTTCGCAGGCATGCAGCAACGGCAGCGGATCGGGCTTGCGCTTGGGCAGCGTGTCGCCGGACAGGATCAGCTCGAAATAATCGAACAACCCCGTGTCCTTCAGCAGCGGATGGGTGAACACCTTGGCCTTGTTGGTGATGCAGGCCACGTGCAGACCCATTGCCTTGAATGCCTGCAGGCCTTCGACCACGCCGGGAAACGGCCGCGAATGCAGCGACACGTGGGCGCTGTAATGCTTCTCGTACGAGGCGATGGCCTTGTCGAACAGCGCCGCATCCGGCTCGGCGTCCATGTCGCCGGTCAGCACGCGCTTGACCAGGCGCGACACGCCGTTGCCGATGTAGGTGGAAATCGTTTCCAGCGACGGGCAGGGCAGGCCCAGTTCGGCCATCATCAGTTCGGCGGCGTAGGCCAGATCCGGCGCGGTGTCGAGCAGGGTGCCGTCGAGATCGATGACGACGGCCTTGATTGGGAGGGGGAGGCTTTTCATTTTCGTTGAGCGGTAAACAATGAGCGGGAAGAGGTGAGCGGTGCGGGCCGCGGATTTTTCCGCCTACCGCTCACGGCTCACCGCTTGCCGGTTTTCAGACCTTGGCAAGCTCCGCGCGCATCGCGGCGATGATCGAGTTGTAGCGCTGCGGGTCGCTGTCCTTGGCGGCGCCGAACACGGCGGAGCCGGCAACGAAGGTGTCGACGCCGGCGCGCGCCACTTCGGCGATGTTGGCGGGGCCGACGCCGCCGTCGATCTCGATGTTCACCTTGAGGCCGCGGTCGTCGATCATCTTGCGCACCTTTTTCGCCTTGTCGAGCACGTAGGGGATGAACTTCTGGCCGCCGAAACCGGGGTTGACCGACATCAGCAGCACCATGTCGAGCTTGTCCAGCGTGTATTCCAGCACGTCGAGCGGGGTGGCCGGGTTGAACACCAGGCCGGCCTTGCAGCCGTTTTCCTTGATCAGACCAATCGTCCGGTCGATATGCTCGGAAGCTTCCGGGTGGAAGGTGATGTAGGTGGCGCCGGCCTTGGCGAAATCGGGAATGATGCGGTCGACCGGCTTGACCATCAGGTGCACGTCGATCGGCGCGGTGACGCCGTGCTTGCGCAAGGCCTCGCACACCAGCGGGCCGATGGTGAGATTGGGCACGTAGTGGTTGTCCATGACGTCGAAGTGGACGATGTCGGCGCCGGAGGCGAGCACGTTGTCGACTTCCTCCCCCAGCTTGGCAAAGTTGGCGGACAGGATGGACGGGGCGATGCGGTACGTCATGGGAAGCTCCGGAATTTTGGGGAAACCCGGCCATTTTACCAGCCGTCGCGCCATTGCGTTACACTCCGCGCATTCCATCCTGTCGAGCAAACCCGTGGCCGAAGGCAAGAAATACCAGATCAGCGTCAGCGTCAACACGGCCTACCTGGCCGAGCAGAGCGATCCCTCGGCGGATCGCTATGTGTTCGCCTACACGATCACCATCGCCAACAGCGGTACCGTGGCGGCACAGTTGATCTCGCGGCACTGGATCATCACCGACGCCGAGAACGTCACCCAGGAGGTCAAGGGCCTCGGCGTGGTGGGCGAGCAGCCGCTGCTGCGGCCGGGCGAGAGCTTCGAGTACACCAGCGGCACCGCAATGGCAACGCCGGTCGGCACCATGCACGGCACCTACCAGATGGTGGCGGAAGACGGCAACAAGTTCGACGCCGAAATTCCCCCGTTCACGCTGTCGATGCCGCGGGTATTGCATTAGGGAAGCGCTGAACAAGTCCTTCGACAAGCTCAGGACGAACGGCAACTTGTTGATTCCGTTCGTGATGAGCCTGTCGAACCATGAGCGGAATCAACTTGTTCAGCGCTTCCTTAGGGTGAGCAGTAAACGGTAAGCAGCAAGCGGTCCATCCCGCTCACCACTCCCCGCTCACCGCCTACCCATTCTCACTTCTTCATCGTCCACCACACGATAAACAGCAGCAGCCCCAGCGCAATCCCGGCTTCCAGCGCCAGCCAGCCCAGTCCGTTGCTCTCCGTCAAAGCCGTTTCTCCATTGTTATACTCAGCGGGTGTTTCTGCTGTGAGCGATCTTCACCCGTGATGCTGTTACGCGCAAGTCCGTGGCTGTTCGCGCTGTTGCTGTCGGCCTGCGCGACCCGCCCGCCCGTGGCACCGCCCGCGCCCTTGCCGACGCCGGCGCCCCTCCCCGCGCCGGTCCCGACTCCGCCGCCCCCTGCGCTCCTTCCCACGCCGGCCGCGAGCTATCCCACGCTCAAGCCGGTGGACTGGTCGTCGGTGGGCCTGAGCCAGGACCGCCAGATCGGCGAGGCCTGGACGGCCTTCCTGCGCAGCTGCGCGACGCTCGGCAAGCAGACCGCCTGGCTGTCGGTCTGCGGCGACGCGATACGCATGCCTGCGCCCGACGACAGGACGGCGCGCGCCTTTTTCGAGCAGCGCTTCCAGCCCTATCAGGCCACGCAGGAAGACGGCAGCCCCGAGGGCCTGATCACCGGCTATTACGAACCCCTGCTGAAGGGCGACCGGGTACGCACCGCGCGTGCGCGCTACCCGCTCTATGCCGCGCCGGACGACCTCATCACGGTCGACCTGGCGAGCATCTACCCCGAACTCAAGAATCTGCGCCTGCGCGGGCGGCTGGTCGGCAACAAGGTCGTGCCCTACCCCACCCGCAAGGAAATCGAACTGTCCGCCGATGGCAACGGCAGTTTCAAGGGCAAACCCATTGCCTGGGCTGAAGACCCGGTCGAACTTTTCTTCCTGCAGGTCCAGGGTTCCGGGCGCATCGAACTGCCCGACGGCTCGTCCATGCGCGTCGGCTATGCCGACCAAAATGGCTATCCCTACCAGTCGATCGGCAGGCTGCTGGTCGAACGCGGCGAACTCAAGCTCGAGCAGGCCTCGATGCAGGGCATCAAGGAATGGGGCGCGAAACATCCCGACAAGCTGCCCGAGCTGCTCGCCAGCAATCCGAGCTTCGTGTTCTTTCGCGAACTGCCCGACGGCCTGCCCGGCCCGCTGGGCTCGCTCGGCGTCCCGCTGACCGGCGGCCGCTCGATCGCCGTCGACCCGAGATTCATTCCACTCGGCGCCCCGGTCTTCCTCGCCACCACCCAGCCCAATTCGGCGCAGCCGCTGAACCGGCTGATGATGGCGCAGGACAGCGGCGGCGCCATCAAGGGCGGCGTACGTGCCGACTTCTTCTGGGGCTTCGGCGACAAGGCAGGCGAACTCGCCGGCCGCATGAAACAGCGCGGCCGCATGTGGGTGCTGCTGCCGAAGACCATGGCCGGCAGCATCTCGGGAGATC
>JAJZRT010000385.1 GCA_021802595.1 Pseudomonadota bacterium | reverse complement strand
TCGCGCGGCTTCATGCAGAAGCTCGGCGCCAAGCTTTCGGCGGATGGCATCGAGGTGCTGATTTATCGGCCTGACGTATCCCCGTTCACTTTGCGTCGGCAGCGCTTGCGTCGACTGCACCGAAAGTTGGCGAGCATCGACGGGCGCATCGCTTTCGTCGGTGGCATCAACGTCATCGACGATTCCGATGTTCCGGGCCGCCTGCCGCCGCGCTATGACTACGCGGTCCGCATCGAGGGCCCTTTGCTGGCGCCGATCTGCGCTTCGATGCGCCACCTTTGGCAATTGGTGAGTTGGACCCGCTTCCGCCATCGTTTCGGGACTGCGCGGCGCCGCCCGGTCGTGGCTGTCGTTCGCGGCAATATTGCGGCGGCCTTTCTGATCCGCGACAACCTGCGCCACCGCCGCGACATCGAGGAGGCCTATCTCGATGCCATCAATACGGCGCGCCACGAGATACTCCTGGCCAACGCCTATTTTCTGCCCGGACGCCGCTTTCGCCATGCGCTGATGGATGCGGCGCGGCGCGGCGTCAAGGTGTCCATCCTGCTCCAGGGTCAATCCGACCATCTGCTGCTGCACTATGCCACGCAAGCGCTCTACCGCGCGCTACTTTCAGCCGGCGTGCGCATCTACGAGTACAGAAAGAGCTTCCTTCACGCCAAGGTTGCGGTCATAGACGGGCACTGGGCCACCGTCGGCTCGAGCAACATCGACCCTTTCAGCCTGCTGTTGGCGCGGGAAGCCAACCTCGTAGTCAAGAATGTCGATTTCGCCGGTACGCTTCAAGCCAGTCTCGATCGCGCCTTGCTGCTCGGTGCCGTGGAGGTTCGACGCGAAGACTGGGGGAAAAGATTCCTGCTGGTCCGCATGGCCCACTGGCTCGCCTATACGGTGGTACGCCTGCTGATCGGAATTTCAGGTTACGGCGGTAAGCATCAGACCTGAGACGGGCCGGGTGCGCTGGTGCGGAACCCGCGCCAGTTGCCAATGGGCGCTCGCCCAACGCCAGAACTCCGGCAACGACGCCTCGGCCAGTTCCTGCGGGGTTTCCTGCCCGAGAAAGCGCAGCGCGCAAAGCAGCGCGGGGATCGGTTTCTCGGCATCGAGCGGCGCGGCGCGCGTCTGTTTCGACAGCTTTTCTCCTGCAACGTCGATCGCTACCGGCAGATGCGCGTAGGCCGGCGTGGGCCAGCCCAACAGCCGCTGCAGCAGAATCTGACGAGGAGTCGAGTCGAGCAGATCGGCGCCCCGGACGACCTCGGTCACACCCTGTTCGCCGTCGTCGACCACCACCGCCAGCTGGTAGGCGAAGATGCCATCGGCGCGCAGCAGGACAAAGTCGCCGACCGCTTCCGCCAGTGCCTGGGCGACGCGCCCCTGGACGGCGTCGTCGAAGGCGATGCGCTCTTCATCGACGCGCAGGCGGTGAGCGCGCGGCGCCCCACCCGGAGGCAGACCGGCGCGACAGGTGCCCGGATAGATCGCGGCACCGTCGGGCGCCAAGGCCGAATCGGACAACTCGCGCCGGCTGCAGTTGCAGGCAAAGACCCGGCCGGTGGTCCGCAACCGCTCCAAGGCATCCCGATAGGCGGCGCTGCGCCGGCTCTGCCAGATGACCTCGCCGTGCCACTCGAAACCGAAAGCCTCCAGGGTGCGCAGGATATCGTTGGCGACCGCCTCCCGGCAACGCGGCCGATCGAGATCTTCCATGCGCAGCAGCCATTCGCCGCCGCTGCTACGCGCCTCAAGGAAACTGCCGACGGCCGCGACCAGCGAGCCGAAGTGCAACGCTCCGGTTGGGGACGGCGCAAATCGGCCGCGGCTTCGCCTCGGGATATCGTTCATGAGCTCGAATACGGATACTGGGGCATGGCATCGAATCGTTGCGCGGCACAGGCGCTCTTCAACTCCTCGCGGGGTCCGGACTGCGCCCGAGGTTCAGGACGCCGTTGGCCAGCGCGGTGCCGAGAAGGACCAGCGCCCCGCCCAGCGCCATGTTCCAACCGACGGAGTCCCCAAGGAACAGCACGCCCCACAGCACACCGAATACCGGGATGAGAAAGGTCACGGAAAGCGCCCGCATCGGGCCGACATCTTCGATCAGCTTGAAATAGAGCAGATAGGCGGCGCCGGTGCACATCACTCCCAAGGCGGTGACGGCGGCCCAGTCCAGTGGCTTGGGCGTCATCGGAACCGGCAGGAAGAGCGCAAAAGGCAGCACCAGCACCACGGAGGCCCACATGCTGCCGTGCGCATTGTCGATGGGATCGACCGCGGCTGAGGATTTTTTGGCATAGGCGCTGGCTATGCCGTAGCAGAATGGCGCCAGCAGTCCGGCGGCGAGGGCCAACCACCAATTCTCGCCCCTGACCGCGATCTCGCCGCCGACCAGCGTGCCCACGCCCGCGACGCCGAGCGTCAGGCCGAGCGCCGCCGAGCGGCTGACAGGTTGACGCAGCCAGAACACGCCGAGCAAAGCGGCGAAAATCGGCGCGGTCGAATTGAGGATCGAAAGCAGGGAAGCGCTCAGGGTCCGTGCCGCGAAGGCGAAAAGCATGAAGGGCAGCGCGGAGTTGAACCACCCGACGATCAGGAAATGCCGCCAATTCTTGAGCAGTCGCGGCTTGCGGCCGAGCCAGAGACAAACGCCAAGAAGGAAGAGGGCGGCAATGCCGACGCGCAGCTCCACCAGAACGGCGGGGCCGAACACCGGCGCACCCAGGTGCAGAAAGAGGAAGGAACCTCCCCAGATGGCCGCCAGGCCGATCATTCGCACCATGTCCTGAAGCGTCATGCGCAGGTTGCCCGATTATGTCGGGAGCGTTCGCGCCGAAAATTCTCGTGCCCCACCACCCGATTGCTGCGCTAGACGTTGAACAGGAAGACCGGGCGGCAGGCCGCGCCGCTATTGGCGATTCGTACTTCCGTCTTCATTTCGTACCCGCTTTCATACCCGCTTCTGAGATGGCGGCGATATGGTCTGGCATCGCCGCGTCGAAGTCCAGATTGTAGCTGACCGGGACGGCCGCAATCCGGTAACCCATCGCCCGGTACCCGAGCTGGCGCCGGTGCCACATGCGCAACAGGGCCGGATGGCCGGCGTCGACGAAGTCGATGATGCGCACGCGGGTCTTGTTCGCATGCTCGCGGTGCAATCGACCGGCGTACTGTTGCAGCGTGCCCTTCCACGAGATCGGCATGGCCAGCACCAGGGTGTCCAGCGGCGGGTGGTCGAAACCTTCGCCGACCAGCTTGCCGGTGGACAGCAGCACGCGGGGCGCGTCGGGTGGCTGGGCATCCAGTTCGCTGACCACTGCCGCTCGCTGCTTCTTCGACATGCGGCCGTGCAGCGTGAATAGCGTCTGGACGCGGTTCGCCAACGCCGCGCCAACGGCGTCAAGGTGTTCGGTGCGCTCGGTCAGTACCAGCACCTTGTGCCCTTGCTCGAAGGCGATAGCGATCTCGTCCGCTATCGCCGCAGTGCGGCTGGCGTCACTGGCGACATGCCGGAACACGTCCTGGATGGCGGCGTCGGCAGCGAGATCGAGGCGGGTTGCCAGGTAGCGGGGGACCACCTCCAAAGTCTGCGGCGCGCCCGCCGGCTTCGCCGCGGTGTGTCGGGTCGGCCCACACTGCATGAAGATGATCGGTTGTCGCCCATCGCGCCGGATTGGCGTCGCGGTGAGCCCAAGTACGTACTTGGCCTTGGTCCGCTTCAGGATGGCCTCGAATGAAAATGCCGAGAGGTGGTGGCACTCGTCGACGATGACGTGCCCGTAGTTCTCCACGAGCTCGCTGGTCTCACCCTGCCGAGAGAGCGACTGCATCACCGCGATGTCGATCTTGCCGGTGGGCTTGGCTTTGCCGCCCACGATGGTGCCGATCACGCCCTTGCCAACGCCCAGGAAGGTTTGCAGCCGCGCCTGCCACTGCTTGAGCAGTTCGGTGCGATGTACCAGCACCAGTGTGTTCACGCCGCGCCGGGCGATCAGCGCCGCGGCCGTGACGGTCTTGCCGAACGCGGTCGGTGCGCACAGGATGCCGGTGTCGTGGCTGAGCATCGCGGCAACCGCCGCCTCCTGGTCTGACCGCAGCGTTCCGACGAAGCACGCGTCCAGCCGTTCGCCGCCGAAGCATTCATCGCGCAGTTCGCAGCGAATGCCGTTCTCGCGCAGAAGCTCCCTGGCTGCATCGAGACAACCGCGCGGCAGGGCGATGTGGTTCTGGAAATTCTCGGCGCAACCGATCACCCGTGGCTCATCCCACACCGGCAGGCGCATCGCCTGCGCCTTGTAGAACTCGGGATTCTGGAAGGCCGCCAACCGGATCAGGCGGTTCGCCAGCGGTTGCGGAAGCTGCGCTTTGTCGAAGTAGAGAAGGTTGGCCATGGTTACGGTCAGCGATGCCGGCATCGGGCCGGGCAGTCGCTGCTTAGCCTGCGCCGTGCGTTTCCACGGCTCTTGCTGATCCTCCTCAGTGATGAAGGTAACATCGAGCGGATGCGCGCCGCCGGTGGCGCGCAGGATCGTCGGTTCGATATCGTGCGACGCCATGGGCTGCACCGACGCCAGGAAGGCCCACTGGTCAGGATGCGGGCGTAGCGCGTCATCCACGAACACGCTGCCGCCGTTTTCGCGAGGTGACTTCTGCAGCGGCAGAGCGATCAGGTTTCAGTGGTCGCCGGGGAATCCGGTCGGAGAGTTTCCAGCTTGCGCTGGAAGATGCGCCAGTAGTCTTGCGCGTCGGCCCAGGCACGGG
>JAJZRT010000384.1 GCA_021802595.1 Pseudomonadota bacterium | reverse complement strand
ATCTATCCGAACCAGCGCGCTGCAGCGGGCCGAGCGGGCGCCGCAAACGACCGCTTACGGCATCGTTGTCGACCCTGGCCCACTGATCACGCTATCCGCACAGATCGCGGCGGCGCGCAGCAAGGTGGCGGCCGCGCAGGCCACGGCGGCTCTGGCGCGCAGCGAAGCGGTTCGGGCCGCCGGCCTGTATCGCGCCCGGCACAATATCTCGCTGGCGGCTCTGCAGACCGCCCAGTCGCGGGCGCAGGTCGCCGAGGCCGACCGGGCGACCGCGCAGGCGCAACTGGCCGAGATCAAAGCCCGCGCCCGCACTGACTGGGGTCCCACGCTGGCGGCCGCTGCGGTCTCGGCAGCGGCGCCGCTGCCGCAACTGGAAAGCGGCGCCCAACTGCTGGTGGAGGTGAGCCTGCCGCTCGGGCAATCGTTGCCGGCTCTGCCGGCCGATCTTGCGGCGACGACCCCCGACGGCGAGCGCGTGGCGCTGCGCCTTGTCAGCCGCGCACCGCGCGCCGCCGCCGGCGTGACCGGCCCGAGCCTGTATTGCCTCATGGGGGCGCAGGATTCCGCGCCGATCGGCACGCCGCTCACGGTCGCCCTGAGCCAGCCGGGTGCAGTCGCCGGCGTTCTGGTTCCCCTTTCTGCGGTGGTGTGGCACGACGGGCAGGCGTTCGTGTATCGGCAGACCGGTGCCGACCTGTTCGCGCCGGTGGCGGTGCCGACGTCCTCGCGCACCAGGAAGGGGTATTTCCTGCCGGCGGATGACGGCGCCGCGCTTCGTCCCGGACAGCGGATCGTGGTCACCGGTGCGGCGCTGCTGTTCTCGGCATCGAAATCGCCACCGCCGGCCGCGCAGGCGAAAACCGCCAAAGCCGAAGATGATAACGACGATTGAAGGGGTTTGCTGATGCGTGCAATTGTCGAGTTCTGCCTGCGTCTGCGCTGGCTGGTCCTGTTCGCGGCCCTGGGGCTGACGCTGCTGGGCAGCGTCGCGGTACTCCACGCATCCTACGACGTGTTCCCGGAATTCGGGCAGCCCACGGTCACCGTCGTCACCAACGCCGCAGGCCTCGCGCCTCGGCAAATCGAGGCGCTGGTGAGCACGCCGGTCGAAGACGCGGTCAACGGCATTCCCGGGCTGTCGACCCTGCGCTCGCAGTCGATGGAGGGGCTGTCGGTCGTGACCGCGGTGTTTCGCGGAAACACCGACGTCTACCGCGATCAGCAGCTCGTGGCGCAGCGGCTGGCGCCGCTGACGCCCACGCTGCCGCCGGGGGCGACGCCGGTGATCGCGCCGCTGCAATCATCCACGGGGGTCGCGCTGTCCATCGGACTGTCCGCCTCGAAGCTGTCCCTGATGCAGTTGACCGAGATCGCGCGCTGGACCATCCGTCCAGCCCTGCTCGCGGTGCCGGGCGTCTCCAAGGTCGTGATCTTCGGCGCCCAGCCGGAGCAGTTCCAGGCGCAGTTCGATCCCGACAAGCTCGTCGAACTGCACATTGGCCTGAACCAGTTGACCGCAGCGGCCGCCGAGTCCAGCACGGTGCGCGGCGCCGGTGTCGTCAACACGCCCAACCAACAGATCTTCCTGATGAGCCACGGTCAGGCCACGACCCCTTCCGCGCTGGCCGACAGTCTGCTGGTGCGCCGCGAGCACCGCAGCGTCACCCTGGGCGAGGTCGCGCACGTCGTGGCGGCACCGCCGCCACCCATCGGCGGAGCGCTGGTGGGGAGCAAGCCCGGCCTGCTGCTGGTGGTCGGCTCCCAATACGGCGCCAACACGCTCGACGTGACGCGCGGGCTCGACCAGGCACTCGCGACCCTGGCGCCGGTGCTCAAGCGCGACGGGATCGAGGTCCAGCCCAACGGGCTGCGGCCGGCTTCGTTCATCGATACAGCGCTGCGTGACGTGCGCAATTCGCTGAGCATCGGCGCTGTCCTGATCGTGCTGGTGTTGTACCTCGCGCTACGCAACTGGCGTACGGCGGTCATTTCGTTCGCGGCGATTCCGCTGTCACTGCTGGCCGCTGCGCTGATCCTCGACCACTTCGGCTTCAGCCTGAACACGCTGTCGCTCGGCGGCTTGGCGATCGCCCTGGGCGAAGTGGTGGACGACGCCGTGGTGGGCGTCGAGAACATCCATCGCCGCCTGCGCGAGAACCGCGCCCTGGCGCAACCGCGGCCGATTCCCGAGGTGGTGCTGCGTGCGACCATGGAAGTGCGCAAGGCGGTGATCTTCGCCACGTTCTCGGTGGTCATCATCTTCCTGCCCGTACTGCACCTGGCGGGCGTCGCCGGACGCCTGTTCGGGCCGCTGGCCTTGGCCTACATCTTCGCGATCCTGTCTTCGCTGGTGGTCGCGCTCACGGTCACGCCGGCGCTGGCGATGCTGCTGCTCGGCCACAGCCGGCTCGATCCCGCCGATCCGCCGCTGGTCGCGCGCGCCAAGCGCGTCTATGGCCGCCTGCTCGCCGCCGTCGACCGGCATCCCCGTCCGGTGGGGGGGCTGGTGGTCGTCCTGGTGGTCGGCGGCTTGGCCAGCGTGCCTCTGCTGCGCACGAGCTTTCTGCCGCGCTTCAACGAGAACGACCTCATCGTGCATTTCCAGACGGCACCCGGCACATCGCTTGCCACGACGATGCGCATCGGCGAGCGGGCGGTCGCGATCATGCAACGCATGCCGGAGGTGGCGCACGCGGTGATGCATGCCGGTCGCGCCCACCTGTCCAACGGCAACGCGCTGACCAACAAGGCGGAGATCGACGTCGGCCTGAGCTCCAAGGGCAACGCCGGCAGCTCCGCCGCCGAGCGGCGCATCCTGGCGGCGGTCCAAGGTGCGCCGGGCGTGCGCTGGTGGGCGAACACCTTCCTGACCGAACGCATCCACGAGACGCTTTCCGGCGTGACCGCGCCCGTGGTCGTGACGATCTACGGCCGCCATCTCTCCGCGCTGAACGACGACGCCCAGCGCGTGACTGAGGTGCTGAGCCGGTTGCCGGGAACGGCCGGCGTGCGCATCCAGGCGCCTCCGGGAACGCCTGAACTCTCGATCACGCTCGATCGCGCAGCGCTTGTGCGCTATGGCTTCAGTTCGGCGGAAGTGCTGCGCGCGATCCAGACCAGCTACGGCGGCCGCACGGTCGGCCGGGTCTATACCGGGGGGGCGTCCTTCCCCATCGTGGTGATACTGCCGCCTTCCTTGCGTTCTGATCCGGCGGCGATCGCCAATGTGCCGCTGGTCAACCGGTCCGGCACGGTCGTGCTCCTGGGCGCCTTGGCGCACATCCGCGAGCGCTCCGGCCAGTCGCTTATCCTGCACCGCGGCGCCCAGCGCGTGCAACTCGTCACCGTCAACGTCAGGGGCAGCGCCGCGCAGTTCGTCGCGCAGGCCCGCCGCCAGCTCGCGAGCCTGTCCCTGGCCTCGGGCGACTATCTGCGCATCGGCGGGACGGCGGCCGCGTCGGGGCAGGCACGGCTGCAACTGGGCCTGGATTTTGGGCTGGCGCTGGCGGTGATCCTGGGCTTGCTGCTCATTGCCTTACGGGACGGACGGACGATGGCTCTGCTCGCGGTCAACGTGCCGTTTGCGCTGGTGGGCGGGGTCGCTGCGATCTGGATCGCGCGGCTGCCGGTTTCGCTGGGAGCGGCGGTCGGATTCGTGACGGTCTTCGGGATCACCTTGCGCAACGCGATCATGCTGCTGTCGCACTACCGGACGCTGGTGACCGAGGAAGGCCTGCCTTGGTCGTGGGAAACGGCGCGGCTCGGGGCGATGAACCGCCTGGCGCCGATCCTGATGACTGCGTTGGTGACGGCGCTGGGGCTGCTGCCGCTGGCGATCGGCGCGGGTCTTCCGGGACAGGAGATCGAAGGGCCGATGGCCATCGTGATCCTCGGCGGCCTGTTCAGCTCGACCGCGCTGACCCTGCTGGTCCTACCGACCCTGGCCCTGCGCTTCGCGCGGTTCGATGCGGAGCAGCGGGGCGGTGCGGTAGCGCAATCCGCGACGTCATGAAGCGCTCGCCTGTCCGAGGCGAGCGACGACGTTAAGGCCAGGAATCGGCGCATTGCGGTACTGAAGAACGGCGCCAAGCCGAGACTGCGACAAGTGGCCTAGCCGGCGCGCCTTGGGCTAGGCTGCAAGTCGGTAATGCCGGTTCCGTTAAATCCTTAACCGGACACTACTGACTCGGAATATGACCGAAATGTAATGTTCCGGTCAGCTTCCGGTAGGGAAGGCTTGTTCAAACTGCGGGCATGAAACCTTGCCCAAGTCCAAAGCGCCTCCTGCTCTTTTTCTTGGCCGGCCTCTGGTGCAGCTTAGCCCAGGCGGCGCCGCCGGGCGGCAACGTCGAATCGCTGCTCGACTATGCCCGCGGGCACAACCCCGAGTACGCCGCCGTCCGCTTCGACGCGGAGGCGGCCGGGGATCGCGTCGAGCCGGCCGGCGCGCTGCCCGATCCGAGCCTGCGGGTCGAACTGGAGAACATCACCAACGCCGGCAGCGATGCGCGGCCGAACCTGTTGCCGGGCCGCGTCGGCGACACCAAATACACGCTGCTGCAGCCCTTGCCGTTCTGGGGCAAGCGCGATCTGAAACGCCAGGCGGCCGAAGCCGACGCGGACCAGGCGAGAGGCAAGGCGACGACGACCTGGAGCGATCTTGCCGCCAGGATCAAGGAAGCCTACGCGCAGTATTACTTCGTCGCCGCCAACGACAAGCTGAGCCGGGAAAATCTGGACCTGATGCGGCGCCTGGAGCAGGTC